>JBCCNE010000145.1:0-9799 GCA_039026015.1 Cyanobacteria bacterium P01_C01_bin.70
CGGCAGCATTCGAGGCGGCTACGACGGCTGCCGCTAGCGCTGCCGACGCCAGCGCGATCGCGGCTGGCCAAGTGCCGGCTGCGGATGATTTTGATGAATTAGCCCAGCGCGTCAGCCCTGTAGACAGCATGGAAGCCGAGGCGCTGGCGGCGGGAACCCCAAGCTTTGCCAACCCTGAGATGGAAGATCTGATGGCTGCCGACTTCGCCCAGGCAGAGAACATGAGCGCCGATTCTGCGTCGATCGCCACTGAGGCCTCAGCAGCGCTGACCGCTGATGAGCTGGCCAATCTGTTCCCGCCGCAGGTGGATGCTGAGGCCACTACCGCTGCTCCAGAAGCTGAGGATGAGCCACCCCCAGGCGATGGTGACGCCGCCGCTGCGGCCAGGGAGACGGCCGCCGAGCGGCTCCCCGACAGTTCTGACGGGGAACCTGAGGGGGCTGAGTTCACGGCGGATGTACCGCCAGCCGCTACGGCAAACGACGATGCGATCGCAGACGATGACTTGGAGACTGCTGGGTTGTTTGATCACATTGACCTCTCGATGGCGGATATTCCCGATGAGCAAATTGAGACGGACACCGCTTTTCAGGACGCCTTTGGTGACCTCGACCTGGATAGCCTCACGCCTGAACTCGATGCCGCAGTCGCCGCTGAGTCCCCACTACCACCAGTCGCTCGTGAAGGGACTCCCGATCAGTTTCCCCAGCCCCAGGCACCCGAACCGAGTTCGGAACCCGCTACCGATTCCGATGCTGCTCTGTTTAATTCATCAGGCCTGCTGACAACCTTGGGCGAGGCAGAGCTGGACGCTGACTGGCCCGAGGCTGACGGAGACGATGCTGATGCGCCTGGGGAAGCCTGGTTTCTTGGCCTTGATTTGGGCAATACTGGCCTCTCCGCCGTCTTGATGGAACAGCACAGCGGCTCGGTCCATCCCCTTTGCTGGCTCACGCCTAGCGCTGAACCGACTCATCAAGCCCCTAACTTTAGAATGCCAGCAGTCGCCGCCTGGAGCAGTGCTAGCCATGCCGGTGAATCCAGTGCGGCATGGCTGGGGGTAGGGCAGTCTGCTTTGACCATGGCGGCCGAGCACTCGGAAGCTTGGCTGCTTGATGCTCTGCGATCGCAGCTGCGAACGGGCATTCCCTACGAGACAACCGACGGTCGGGCTGCGCCCCTGTTGCAGTGGTCCGAGTCGCAAACGATTGCCTTGCCCGCAGTGATGTCGGCGGTTCAAGCTTTGCTGCAGCTCATCAGTCAATCCGCCGCTGGGACTGACCTGCAGCTCGACGCCATTGGTTTAGAAACGGCTCAGCTCGATGCGGTGCTGACTCAGCTCCAGGGCGTGGTTGTGGGAATCCCCACTAACTGGTCAGATACCTACTGCTTCAACCTACGGGAGGCCGTCCTTGCGGCGGGACTGGTGGAGTCGCCTGACCAAATCTTCATGATCGAAGAGGCGATCGCTGCCGTGCTTTCAGGGCTGCCTGATCCCAGCGATCCACCGTTAGAACTCAATCGTCAGGTGCAGGCCCTTTACGAATGTAGTTGGCAGGGGGGCACCGTTGTCATTGGCAGCGGCGCTACCTGCACCGAGGTCGGCATTGTGGATATTCCCCAACCCCTCGATGCCCTCAGTCGCGAAGATTTTCAACTGCGTAATCTGCCCTATGGAGGAGACGCGCTCGATCTCGACATCATTTGTCAACTGTTAGTCCCTCCTGAGCGACGACAGCCGATCGCTCCAGGCACCCGGCGGCAAGCCCAACAGGACTGGGATTGGCAGGCCGCGCTGCCAGATGTCACCCATGCCCAATGGGCCGATTTGCAGATCGAGGCGCTGACCTTGCCCCAGTTGGCCGAGCCCGACATCGCCGTGCGGCAGCAGCTACGGCAACGGCTGGCCAGTTCGGCTCTGGGCCAAAGCCTGCTGGAAGCGGCGCGGCATCTCAAACTGATTCTGCAAAACCAAAGCCAGTATCAGCTTGAACTGGCTGACCAGTCTTGGCGGGTGCTGTATCGGGATCTAGAAAGTCGCGTTTTGGTCCCCTACATTCAACGCATCAATCAGCAGGTCAACGCCCTCCTAAGCCAGACCGGCTTGGTCTCCCAGGGAATTAATCAAGTAATTTGCACGGGCGGCAATGCCTCATTCAGCATGATCGCCAAGTGGCTACGGCAAAAATTTCCGAACGCCACGATTATTCAAGACACTTATCCTAGTCATCGCCCCCAAACCTGTAGCCGGGTGGCCTACGGCCTGGTTAATCTGTGTCGCTATCCGCAGGTGCTCGACATGCCGCGCCACCAATATAGCGATTACTTCCTGCTGCATGAAATAGTGCGAATCATGCCTGACGCGCCCCTGCCCTTCGACGGCATTTTGCATTTGCTAGAAGAGCAGGGCATCAATACCGAGGTTTGTCGATCGCGCATTGCCGCTATTTTAGAGGGCCACCTGCCGCCCGGACTGCTGCCGGATGCGGCGACGGCGGCCTTGCTCAGCCGCGCCGACTGGATGACACAAAGCTATCGTGAACTCGCTGCGGCTAGCGTGTTTAGCCAGCCCAGCCGCAATATCTACATGGTTAATCCGAGCCAGCGCGATCGCCTGCGCGACCATCTCGCTACGCTGCTACGGCATCAGCAGCAGTCTTTAGCTGAGCCGCTAATTGCTCAACTCGTGGCGGTGTATTGAAAATCCAGCATCAGCACGGCAGTTTAGCTAAACGCGGAAGTTGGGGCGATTGGGCTGAGGGGCGCTCGTCCTCTGGAATGCTGGCGGCCGTGGCTGTAGTTCTCTGCATCAGCCTAAAGGCGCTATAAATAAGGCGTTTAGGCGTTTGCACTCAGGAGCCCCGTGGCGATGGCTTTACCCACACCCAATCAGTACGACAAGCTGAAATTTGATCTGCGGCATCTTGAAAAGCGCATCAAAAAACTTGAAGGGGAAGGTAAGGACGTCTGGGATGTTTTGAGCATTATCGGCTCGGTGCTGGTGCCGGTAGCGATCGCCTTTACCGGCCTGCTATTTACTTACCAACAAAATATCGCCAGTGAACGAATGGCGCTTAAAGAACAGGAAAGCGAAGAGCGATTTAATCAGGCGAATACGGAGATTGCCACGATTCAGGCACGGGTTGAGCAGAGCCAAGCCATGTCTAATCTCATTGAGGCGCTGTCTTCAAATGATGGACCGAAGCGACGCTTGGCCGTGGTCGCAGTAGAACTGGCCCTCAGACCTGAAGATGCCAAAAAAGTGCTTGAAATCATCGCCAGTCAAGACACTGATCCGCAAGTAGTGGCGGCAGCAGAAAACTCCCTAGAAAATGTCAACGTCGTTATTGAAACGACGGCGGATAGCGAACGAGCTGGTTTTCAAGCCCTGCTAGATGGTGATTTAACCAAGGCGCGGCAGAGTTTCGGCGACGCTTATGACGCCTCTCCCACCTTGCGTAACGTAGATGAAATTTACAACCTGGTGCTGACGCCCACCCAAGTGCAAACCTATAACGATGCCAGTGCCGCTGAACAGACGGCAATTCGGCAACGGCTCTATGGGCGCATCTTGGCAGATTATGCTCGCAGCATGCCAGATGATCTAAGAACCGCAATGGAAAGCCGAATTTCAGATGATACCGCCCAGTGAACACTGGGCCGCCCTGGCCGCATGGAGCCGCTGCCTGCGGAATGGAAAAGACCCACTGCCAGAGGATTTTAGAGCTTTGAGCGGGCTTGACAAAACTACAGACGGCGATGAGCAGATTTTCCCAAAATCTTCCAGCAAGGATAATCGGCGGCTTCTAAAGGCTGCGCCTTTTCACCCCTGCCGAGAGTTTACTGCCAATTGCCCACCAAAATTAGTGGTGCCCAATGTCCAGGATTATCGCCGGGATTGTTATTAATGACCTCAATCTGGGCATTTCGAAGGGCTTGAGCCTTGCTCTGATGGGCCTGCAAGTTGCTGTAAAAACTGGCAATGAGGGTGGCTGCGGTTGCATCATCGACAGGCCACAGCGAGGCGATCGCGCTTCTGGCCCCAGCTTGAATGGCGACACCGGCCAATCCTAATGTGGAGCGATCGTCCCCCGTGGCTGTTTCGCAAGCGGTTAGCGTAATCAGGTCAACGGGTTCCGCATTGGGAGACGATTCGCGAATTAAGGCTTCGAGCTGATTAAAGGTGATTTCGTCAGCTTTACCAGTGGCGTTGGGGCCGGTGATCACAAAAGTTTCGTCAGGAACCGTGCTGAATTGACCGTGGGTAGCCAGGTGCAGCACCGTGTAGCGGGCATCTTTGAGCGCGGCTTGAAAGTTCTCGATGGTGAACTCTTCATTCAACAATCTTTTACTACCGGGCAGCGTCTCTGCCACCTGCGCTAGCTCCTGAGGCACTGACCGCAGATCATCGAACTCGTAGCCACTCTCGGTCACAATCTCCTGGCTCAGGCCAACCGCTAACGCTCGCCATGCCTTTGACGGGGATGGCGGGGCCGTCAGGCTTAGGGCTGGCGTCGTGGCAACGGCATATTTTTGAACCAGGTATTGTTCCCCATCGTAAAGCGCGGCCATCGGAATGTTGCGCAAAAAGCCATCCTGCACAAACACCAAGGTTTCCGTTTGAGTCCGGGCGAATTCGGCTTCTAAAGGAGCCATAAACTGCTGATAAAGGGTGCTGGCAGCGGAGAGGTCAAACACTCGGTCGGTAAAACGAGTCAGCGTTGCGCGGAAGTCGGTGGCGATCACCTTGAGAGCGGTAGAGTCCTCAACCCGCACGATTTGCTCGGTGCCGTCTGGCAGATTAGCAATCAGGGCCGTGTATTCCGGCAGCACCACCGAGGTGATAATGGCCGTGTGTGGATCGTTGGCCAGCAGCCGGGTACGGGCATCGTCAGCGGCCACGATCACGCAGTCATCGCCAAAGAAATTTTGCAACTCAGCGAGGCGCAGCGCGTCAACCGTTTGCAGAGTCTCGGTGACGTTGAAATTGGGGAGGGCAGCTAACTGTTTGACGGCGGCCTCATCCACAGCGGTAGCCAACTGCAGGGCAATGTATTGCCGATAAATCGGCTCGACCGTATCGCGAAAGTCAAACTGCAGGTCACGATTGGCCGTCAGGAGATCGGTGCGAATGCCCTCTAGGGTGGCGATCGCCTGGCGGTAAAAATCCGTTGCCTTGTCCACTTGGCCCTGAGCCTTATAGAGACGCGCCATCTGCCATTCCCACAAATAGAGGCTGTCCGCCGACTCTAGGGCGTCGCTGGCGGCCTGCTGAGCTCGATTAGTGAACGGCAGGGCGAGCGCCCAATCTTGCTGGCATTCGGCCACATGGCCCAGTTCTCCCAAGGCAAACGATCTAGCGCGATCGTCATTGATTTGGTCGGCAATCTGTAGTCCCACCTGCAACCAGTCGATGAGTTGAGGGGGGCTATACTGCTCGCTGGCCGCGGCGCTCGGGCAGGTGACGCTTTGCCTGTCAGCCCGATAGGACTTGGCTAGCGCGATCGCGGCGTAAGCGGTTTCGCGACTGGCGGGCAGCTCAGAAATCAGTTGCGCCAAGCGCTCGCGGGTTGCATCAAAGGCCTCATCGGACGTGGTTGCCAGAATCAGCTGGCTCAGGCGCGAGCGCAACTCGGTGGGGTGATCGGCCTGGCGGCTGGCCGCTCCCACCGCCTGGGAGAAAGCCTGTAGCGCCGCTTGCCGGTGGGCTGCGGCCTCGGCCTTTAGACGACCCACAACGTTGCGCTGGCGGTTATTCAAATTCAACAGCTCGGCCGCTTCGGCCCGCTGGCGCTTGACTCGCGCCAACCGCGCCTGGGTATTCCCTAAGCTGTTAAGCAGAGGCGCTTCGAAGGCAGCGAGTTGCCCCTGCGCCTGGATTTGCTCCAAACCAATCGCCAACGCGGCCAACGCGGTCTCGTAATCGCCGGTCAGACGATAGGCCTCTGCCAAACTGCCGATCGCCGCGACCTTCCCCACTGCATCATCGGTCGATACCGCGATGGCGTAGGCTCCTCCGGCGCACTGTAGCGGCGCCGCCGCTGCGGATTTTTGATCGCCGCACAGCAGAGCCGCTGCCCGCTGGTGTTGCCCCAGGCGGATGTAAACCTGAGCCTGTTCGGTCAGCATTCGCCCAAACTGGGTGGGATTGCCGCTGGCTTCATAGGCTGCTGCCGCCGCTGCCCAGGCCGCGATCTCCGCCTGAGTTTCCCCCATTTGCTGCTGGGCGCGGGCCATATTTTCATGCACGATGGCCCGTTCGGCCACGGCGTCTTCAGGATAGACCGTCAGCGCCTGTGACCAAATCGCGATCGCTGCGGCATATTCGCCCTGCTGGTAAGCCTCAACGCCAGTTTGCACTAGCTGGGCGGGGCGCTGCGCCTGAGCCGCCGCTGGAGCCCCTAACCAGCCGTTGGGTTGGGGATGGGCGATCGCTAAGACCCCTATCAGGCCGCCGCAAAAGAGCAGGTATCGCAGTTGGCGCTTTAACAAACGATGTAAAAGCCTGTACATCAGCAGAAGCCCGTGTTAGAAACCAAGCAACGTGGAGTCAATTTTTATCGCAATGTCTTCTGTCCGTGCCCCCTAGCCTATCAACCCTCGCCCCCCATCGCGCCATGCCTGAAAAAAAACTCATACTAAATCTTTTGCCAGTCTGCTGCGTCGGGAGTGCTAGTGTTTTGGGAAATCTGGCGATCGCCTCAACCACAGTCGCCCAAAACGCCATTACGCCAGACCCGACCCTGGGCGCAGAGCAGTCAATCGTGGTTCCTTTCGATGCCGACATCGACCTCATCACGGGTGGTGCAGTTCGTGAGCAAAACCTGTTCCACAGCTTTGTCGAATTCCACATTGGTGAGGGCGGCGGCGTCTATTTTCAAATTCCTGAAGCCGGTATTAAAAATGTGCTGAGCCGCATAACCGGCAATGAGCCGTCAACAATACTCGGCACTCTGGGCAGTTTCAATGCGGCAGGGATCACCGCCACCCCCGATTTCTACCTGATCAATCCCAACGGCATTTTATTTGGCCCCAATGCCAGTTTGGATCTTCCAGCCTCATTTCTCGCGACGACGGCAGCGGCTATTGAGCTTGGCAACACTGGCCTGTTTAGCGCCACTTCGCCTGGCGACGACATCTTGCTCTCGGTTGACCCATCCGTATTGATATTTGCAACTGCTGAACCAGCTGCAATCATCAACCAAGCTCAACAAGGCCTGCCAGCGAGCGGCTTTTTAATTAATGGCCCGATTTCATTTCCTAGCCAGGTGCTTCCCGATGGCAGCAGAGTCTTTCAGCCTTGGGGATTGCAAGTCGTTGATGGCCAGACGCTAGGCTTAGTTGCCGGCAATGTCTTGCTCAATGGATCTACCACCGCCATTGGTGGGCGAGTAGAAATCGGCAGTCCACAATTGGGGCCGGTCAACCTCACCGCCACCCCCAACGGCTTTCTGCTGGACTATGCACAGACGACTCAATTTGGTTCGCTAGAACTGTTCGACTCAATCGTTAACACTTCAGGGCCAGGAGGTGGCTTAATCCAGCTGCAGGCAGCGCATATTTTTACCAGCCCACAAGGATTTTTTTCGGGCCTATCGGCTGATACCCAGGGCGTAGTCGATGGCCAAGGCATCTTGATTCGGGCAACTGAGTCGGTACGCTTAGACGATGCTGCCGTTACCGCAGCGATCGCGCCCGGCGCCAGCGGCAACGGCGGCGATATTACTGTCGAAGCCCCGCAAGTGTCCATTCTTGGCGGCAACTCATCATTGCTGACTCGGACCTTTGGCAACGGTCGTGCCGGAGACATCACCGTCATCACAGACGAATTTCAAACCTTAACCGGTGCAGGCGTATTAACCAGCACCCTCGGCCCTGGCGATGGCGGCAATTTGACGATTATTGCCACAGGATCTGTAGAGCTGTCAGGCACTTTTATGTTTGCCGGAGAAGAGATGGCCGGTGGACTATCGGCCGACATTCGCGGGACGGGCGTCGGTGGTCGCATCACGGTCAGAACCCCTCGACTGACGCTTGAGGAAGGTGCCGATATCTCAGCCAGAACTAATGACGGCTTGGCTGGCAGCATTTTTATTAACGCCGCTGATATTGCACTTTTGGGCGGCAGCATTCGAGCCCAGACGTTTGGTGCCGGAGACGCGGGAGATATCACCGTTCGCACTCAGCGGCTAGCCATTTTTGAGGGCACTGAAATCACGACGACAGCCGGATTTCAATCCAGTGGTGATGCTGGAGCGATCGACGTCATCGCGTCTGAGTCGTTAACGGTGGACGGTGCCGGTGGCTTATCAACCGCTGTGCTCGGAGCAGCGGGCAACGGTGGGGACTTGACGATTCAAACGGGAGACTTGGTCTTACGGAATGGTGGCACCGTCTCAGCCGAAGCCTTCACTCTGGGACGCGGCGGCAATATCCAAATTACGGCTGACCGTATCGAAGTGAGCGGCAGCAGAAACAACAACTCATCCTCTCGCAGCCGGATTTTAACCTCAACGGCGAGTTTCAGTGGTCAACCGGCAGGTGATTTAACCATTGCGACCAATC
Organism: Cyanobacteria bacterium P01_C01_bin.70; assembly: GCA_039026015.1. Taxonomy (GTDB): domain Bacteria; phylum Cyanobacteriota; class Cyanobacteriia; order Phormidesmidales; family Phormidesmidaceae; genus Halomicronema. The sequence goes on from JBCCNE010000145.1 coordinate 8,567, forward strand.
AATTGCAGGTTGCCAACGGGGGCGCAATTAGTGTCGATACTCGTGGCAGCAATGCTGCGGGCAACTTATCCATTTTGGCTAGAGAGTCGATTCAGTTAACCGGGGCGTTTATCGACGAGACGGGAGCATTAGTCCCCAGTCGCATTTCGGCATCAACCTCTAGAGGGAGTGATGGCGTTGGGGGCAACATTGACATCGATGCCGCCAGCGTTGCCATTACTGACGATGCAGAGTTAACGGTTAGCAGTTTAGGCGACGGCACCGCAGGCAATTTGGACTTGGACGGAGGTTCTCTACAGCTTCTAAATCGCGGCAAAATCATTAGCAATTCCGCTTCTGGCGATGGGGGCAATCTTGACCTGCGACTCGATGATTTTTTACTGTTGCGTAACGGTAGCCGCATTTCAACTAATGCCGGAACCACTCAAACATTGGGCGATGGAGGCAATATTGACATAGAAGCCCCCTTTGTAATCGCCGTTAGAGAAGAAAACAGCGATATTACGGCGAATGCTTTTTTGGGCGATGGCGGAGAAGTAAATATTTCTGCAACGGGGATTTTTGGCCTCGAATTTCGCCCTGAGACGACGCCTCTGAGCGACATCACCGCTAGCTCATCGTTTGGCACAACCGGCAGCGTCAATCTTGATGCTTTGAGCACTGATTTTATTGAAAATAGCCAGGTAAACCTGCCTGAAAACCCTGTCTCCACAGAAACGCTATTAGCCGGTAGCTGTATTACTCGCGCGGGAGATACGCAGGGCTCTTTTGTCATCAGCGGCGCAGACAACTTGCCAGCTCATCCGGGGGCAGAACCGGCCTCAAGATACCAGACGGGCAGCGTGAGGAGGGCGGCAGAGGGGGCGACGGCAGCGGTTGAATCAGAGCAGCCGCAGGGCGATCGCCTTCTAGAGCCGACGGGAATTTACGAACTAGCAGATGGTCGCTTGGTGCTTAGCCATCTCTGTGAGTAGGGCGTGTCGTCAATTAATGCCAGAAACCTGATGGGATAAGCAGGATCACGCCCGCCCTAATTCATTGTTTGGACAGCAGCTTGCCACTCTCGGTATCGATACTTATGCGGGTCGTGTGGTGCTCAAACTACTGCTGTCGCATCGATGGCGTTTTGTGTTCTTTATGGCTCAGCAATCAAGCGGTGAAATCCAGTTATTTTAAATATTCCACCGACTTGTGTGTAATAGATAGCTTTAACGACAGGTGTCCTCTGGCCCC
>JBCCNE010000146.1:0-9752 GCA_039026015.1 Cyanobacteria bacterium P01_C01_bin.70
GCCCTAACCTGGCTAGCAAATTTGAACTGTTGATAGCTGCACGGGCACTCTAATGACGCTATGGGTCAGTTGAGGGTGTCATGCTATCGAGAATCTGGAGTGCGGCGATCGTCGGCATTGACGCCATCAAAGTGGGTGTAGAAGTGGATCTATCGGGTGGCTTGCCCACGATGGTCGTCGTTGGGTTACCGGATACTGCCGTCCAGGAATCTCGCGAGCGCTGCCGCGCCGCCCTGAAAAATTCAGGCTTTCCTTTTCCGGCTCGGAAAATCGTTATCAACCTCACCCCAGCAGACTTACGCAAAGAAGGCCCCAGTTTTGATTTACCTATTAGCGTCGGAGTGCTGGCGGCGACAGAACAGATTAAGCCCGAATTGCTCGATGATTTTTTGTTCATGGGCGAGCTGTCGCTGGACGGCACATTACGCCCTGTGGCAGGAGTGTTGGCGATCGCCGCTGCGGCCAGATCTCTTGGCATAAAAGGCGTCGTGGTGCCCCAGGACAATGCCCGCGAAGCCGCTGTGGTGCCAGGGCTCGAAGTGTATGGCTTTAAGCATTTGTCTGACATCGCTGACTGGCTCAACCAGCCGAACAGCCACTCGTTTTACCAGCTAGACGGTCAGGCCGAACTGGCCAGCGCCCACGCCAATCAGCTCGACCTGCGGGATGTCAAAGGTCAAGCTCAAGCCCGTCGGGCCTTGGAAATCGCCGCAGCGGGCGGCCATAATCTTGTTTTCGTCGGACCTCCTGGCAGCGGGAAAACCATGCTGGCCCGCCGACTGCCCAGCATTCTGCCCCATCTCTCGTTTGAAGAAGCGCTGGAAGTCACCCAGATTCACTCGGTCGCGGGGTTGCTGAAGGAAAAAGGCAGTCTGGTTACTCAACGCCCCTTTCGCAGTCCCCATCATTCGGCCTCTGGCCCGTCCCTGGTGGGGGGCGGCAGCTTTCCTAAGCCGGGGGAGATTTCGCTGGCTCATCGGGGGGTACTGTTCCTGGACGAAATGACGGAGTTTAAGCGGGATGTATTGGAGTACTTACGTCAGCCTCTGGAAGACGGATATGTCACCATCACCCGCACGCGCCAATCGGTGGAATTTCCGGCCCAGTTCACGCTGATTGCCAGCACCAATCCTTGTCCCTGCGGCTACTACGGCGACCCTGTACAACCCTGTACCTGTAGCCCTCGTGGTCGGGAGCAGTATTGGGCGCGGCTCTCGGGTCCCCTGATGGATCGCATTGACCTGCAGGTCGTGGTCGGCCGCCTCAAGCCCGAAGAGATGACCCGGATTACGGAAGGAGAGCCGTCTGAGCGAGTGCGACAGCGAGTAGAGCATGCTCGAGATCGCGCTCACGCCCGTTTCCAAGCCGAAACCGCGCTGCAGTGTAATGCCGACATGCAAAGCCGTCACATCCGTCACTGGTGTCCCCTCGACGACACCACCCGCACTCTGATGGAAAACGCCGCTCGCAAACTCGGCCTCTCCGCCCGTGCCGGCGATCGCATCCTCAAGGTCGCCCGCACCATCGCCGACCTCGACAGCGCTGACGGTCTGCAAGCCCAGCATGTCGCCGAAGCCATCCAATACCGCACGATCGATCGTATGCAGTAACGGCATCAATCGAGTAGCCAATATTTTTGAAGATGTTGTTGCATTATGCGATTCTGCATCAAGCTGTTGTCATACTTTCAGCGATCGCTCCAAAATACTCCAGAGTGGGCGTGGCTTGATGCGGTACTTTTGCCAAATCGTCCCAGTAGCGGAGTTTGACGGCAGCGGGAGCGTGGGGCTGCTGAATAAAGGCGTCGGCTTCCGCATCCGAAAAAATGCCGCCCTGCAGTTCAAGGCTGCATTTGGAGGCAGGCGATAAGGAGGCCCAGTAGTCCTGGTCAACGGCGCAGAGATAGCGCTTGGCGGCGACGTGGAGCTGAATCGGGGTCGTGACTGCTGGGGCAAAGAGCCGCTTCAAGTAGGGAATAGCGCGGAACTCGTGGCGATCGTCGATGCCTCGGGTGGCAGCATCTTCCCCCAGGTAGTGAACCAAGTGGCCCAAGTCGTGAAACAGGCAGGCGAGGACTAGTTCAGGCGATTCCCCCGCTTGGTCGGCCAGGGCGGCACATTGGAGGGCGTGGGCGAGTTGGGTGACGGCTTCGCCACCATATTGGCTATGGCCGCGATCGCGATAGAGCTGGAAGAGATCCGTGAGCTGGGGGGAGAATGGCATGAGAGGAGAGAATTCGGAGGTCGGAATGCGGAAAGGACGTAAGGGGCGGGTTTTGTTGCGGAAAATGGGATGATCCCGCAGGATATCGGGCTAAACCCGCCCGTACCCCAATGCGCCTAAGCGATGCGGTGACCTTGGCTGACGACGGTGGTGAGGTGAGGGGCAACGCCATCGTGGCGCACGGTGATAAAATCCGCGCGTTTGCCGACTTCTAAGCTGCCGCGATCGCCTGCTAGTTCAATGGCCGCAGCCGGGTTGAGGGTAAACAGTTTTGCCACCTCGTAAAGCGGCAGGTCCTGCTGGGCAGCAATCAAAAACATGGCCTGTACGAGACTTTGTGGCACATAGTCGGAAGAAATCACATCTACCAGGCCGTGCGCAATCAGCTCCATCGCTGATACGTTGCCTGAATGTGAGCCGCCCAGAATTAGGTTAGGTGCACCCATCAAGACTTTCAGATTGTGGGCATGGGCTTCCTTGGCGGCATCTAGCGTGGTGGGAAACTCGGAAATATGGGCTCCCTCTTCGACGGCGATCTGTACGTGTTCAGTTGTGGCGTCGTCGTGGCTGGCGAGGCAGACGTCGTGGGCTCGCGCCAGCTCCACCAGTTGCCGTCGGTTGTTGTCCGCATTTTTCTGCTGGGCCTCAATGCGATCGCGAATGAAGCCTTCCATTTCGGCTTCGGTGACGCCGTGCTTACCCTGGTAATACTCTTTGTATTTTTCAATTTTGGCGAACTGACGCTGACCGGGCGTGTGATCCATCAGGGAAATCAGCCGCAGCAGCGGATGTTCGCCATAGGCGGCGGTCACCTCATGCACCTTGTCGTAGCCGAGTTCGCAGCGCAAGTGCAGGTAGTGATCGACCAGCAGCCGACCCTCTTGCCGGCCCCGATGAATCACTTGAATCATCGGATCAAACTGAGTCATGCGTACTGAGGTGGGGGTGATGTCCCCAATGGCAATCGCATCACACACCGTCGTAATGCCCGCTGCCGCCAAGTCGCGATCGTGATACACCGCCGCCATCTCCATCGGCCACCGCACGCTGGGTCGCGGCGATAGGCGCTGCTCAAAGTTGTCGGTATGCAGCTCTACCAGCCCCGGCAGCAGGTAGTCGCCGCCGCCGTCTTGCCCCTGAGAGACGACACCGGGCTGCACATCCGTAATTTGCCCATCTCGCAAGGTCAACGTCCCCAATATCTCTTGATCGGGCAGTTGCAAACGATAATTGGTGTAGATCTGTTCCGCCATGTTCAGCCTCTATTCCGGATGTCCAGCACTACAGCGATCTTCGAAGCCGAGCGTAACCTGCCTGCTTAGGTTTGTCTAGACCTTTTAGAAAGCGACTTTTATCGCTTCTCACATCAACAGCGACAGCAGGATTGGCTTCCTTTTTCAAAAGATATTTGCGGGCGATCGCCCAACCGCTCCACTAGCTATTTGGAAACACCATTTTAAGTCCCAACAAAATCATGGCGGTGCCAAAAATGCGGCGTAAAAACTGCTCTGGCAAATCCACCGCAAACTTAGCCCCAATCAAGCCGCCAAACACAAACCCTAAACAAATTAACAGCGCCGCTCGAACGTCCACATAGCCCTGTTGAAAGTAAGTCCAGGCACCGAGGAGGCCAATGGGCGGCACCAACAGCGCCAGCGTTGTGCCCTGGGCATAGTGTTGGGAAAATCCAAATAAATAAATCAGTGCCGGAGTAATCAGCACCCCCCCACCGATGCCAATCAGACCGCTCAGGGTGCCAACCCCCAAGCCCAGCAAGAGCAAAAACGTCCACTCAAGTCCCATAAGAGGCTCCTCAAATTGGCTTACACAAGGCTATTGCGGATGCGAGCCGAAATGGTGTCAATGACTCCAACCGTCACCACCAAGATAATCAAGATGGCGCATACATTCTGGTAGTCAAAGGAGCGGAAATTTTGCACAAGGGCAACGCCGATACCGCCAGCACCCACAATTCCGAGCACCGAGGCCGATCGCACGTTAGATTCAAAGCGATAGAGCGTAAACGACGTCCACAGAGGAATCACCTGGGGAATCACCCCGAAGATGACCTCCTGAATCTTGCTAGCACCAGTCGCGCGAATGCCTTCGACCGGGCCCGGTTCAATCGCCTCAATCGCTTCGGAAAACAGCTTGCCCAGTGTTCCTGCCGTGTGCACAAACAGCGCCAGAACGCCGGCAAATGGACCCAGCCCCACCGCTACAATGAAAATTAGGGCAAACACGAGTTCATTAATAGCCCGCATGGCATCTAGCAGTCGCCGTACGGGAAAGACGACCCAGCCAGGACAGATATTTTCTGAAGCCAAAATCGATAGGGGAATCGCCACAATTACCGCCAGCAGGGTGCCCCAAATGCCCATCGCGATCGTTTCAAGGGTGGCTTCAAAGTAGGTCCACCAGCGGCCAAAATCAGGCGGAAAGAACCGGCTGATCAAATTTGCCATGGCATCCACCCCGCTGAAAAGCTCTACAAAACTCAGGTCACTGAGCTGACCGGAATAGATCAGCACTGCGATCGCAAGGATGAGGCCGCCAATGCTCCAGATTGTCCAGAAGCGCTTTTCCTTCGACAGCACTTTGTGGACCTCAGGAGAGTGCTCTATCGCAGCGGAATTTAGGGAAGGGGTGTCTTGCATGACAACACTAATGGGATAAATCAAAAACCGGGAACAGGAACAGAATTACGCCATGAGGAGCCTTTAAGGTTGCTCCTCATGGCGTAATCGACTCAACACATCAAGACCATGGGCAGCTTACTGCAGTTCTTCAAGCCGCTTCTCCAGCGCTTCAATCTGAGTCGTCTTGTCAGCATCGCTGACGGAGTCATCATTCTTGACTTCTTCGATTTGCTTGGCCACTTCAAGTTCGCGGACGGTGTTCCAATCGGCGTCACCAGCGGGGTCAAAGCCCTGCCAATCTAGCGGACCTAGCACCGCTTCATCATCATAGTTATGGAAAAATTCTTCAAACTCGACCTTTAAACAGTCGGGAATATCGGACTTATAGGCAATCGGATCGCTAGGAATCAGCGGTGAAGTCCAGATAATCTGCACCTGCTCAAAGGCTTCGGCATCGGTTTCCTGTAAGCGCAACATTGATTCACTGTTGTTGGTTGCAACGTCAACCTGATCATTTGCCACCGCCTGAGCCGTAGCCTCATGGCTCCCAGCAAAAATCAGCTCGCTAAAGGCCTCTTCAGGATTCACGCCATTTTGCGCAAACACGTAGTAGCTGGGTACCAAGAAGCCCGAAGTAGAGTTGGGATCGTTAAACGCAAAAGTCAAATCACCCGCGTTGTCAATCACATATTGATCGCCATCGCCAGTTTCCACATCGATATCAGAAACGATGGGATTTTCCTTGTTGGTAATCAGGTGAGCGTAGTAGCCCTTAGTGCCATCACCGTTCACGGTTTGAGCAAAAGCTTCCGCACCAGAACGCGCCGCCGCTTCGATGTAAGACTTACCGCCGTACCAGGCAATCTGGATTTTACCGGCACCCATGGCCTCAATCACACCGGCATAATCAGTCGCGTAAAAACCGTTCACTGGACGACCCATTTCTTCGGACATGGCAGCCAAGAAAGGCTCCCATAGCTCCTGCAGGTTGGCCTGCGATTCGGTGGAAATAATGCCAAAGTCGATTTCAGCCAACTCCGGAGCACACGCTCCGCCTGCCGCCGTATCAGTAGCATCAGCAGTTTCATCAGCGCCCGCATCGGGGGCATCAGTCGTCGTTGAAGCACCGCTGCAGCTAGCAATGAGTGCAGTGCCGACAAAGGCCAAACTCAAGCGAGCTGACCATTGCGTGAATACAGAAATTGCCATAACAAAACCCTCAGACTAAATTTCAGGTATCAACGTAAACTAAGCAACTAAAACGTGGAGGAGCCGAAAATCAAGCAGCCCTAGCGCCGGACAGTCGAAAACACCTCAGCGTGGCCGCTGAGCACCAATTCTTCGACAGCCGAACCATAGATTTCGCTGAGTCGATGGTCATTCAGCTCCTGGGTGGCCCCATCAAAGCGGACAACACCGTCTCGTAAAGCGACAGCTCGCCCAAAATAGCGGCGCACCATCTGCACCTGATGCAGCGAGGTAATGACCGTAATCCCTTCATCTTCGTTGAGGCGGGTGAGCAACTCCATCACTTTACGGGCCGACTCGGGATCAAGAGAGGCAATCGGTTCATCAGCCAGAATAATTTGGGCTCCCTGCATTAAGCAGCGGGCGATCGCTACCCGCTGCTGCTGTCCGCCCGACAGGGCCGACGCGCGCTTATAGGCCTGCTCTAGAATGCCGACGCGCTCTAGGGCCGATAATGCTCGCAGCTTTTCGGCTTTGGAAAAATGTTGAAAGAGCGATCGTCCCAGTGACACCTTCGACAAATTGCCCACCATGACGTTTTCAATGACGGTGAGTCGATTTACCAGATTAAACTGCTGAAAAATAAACCCAATTCGGCTCCGTAGCTGCCGCGCCTTGGAGTGCAGCTTGCCGTTCGACTGTAAGGGGCTGCCAAAAATTTCCACCGTACCTTGGTCGCAAAGCTGCAAAGCATTGATATTGCGCAGCAGGGTCGATTTGCCAGAGCCAGATGCACCAACTAGCGCAATCCGCTCACCGACGTTCACCACCATTTGCACGTCGATTAGGGCGGGCTGACCTCGAAAGGACTTCGACAACTGGTTGACATAAACTGCAGGCTGACTGTGGGAAACGTCCATATAAAATTTTGTTGGTGGTCGCATAATGCTCTCAAAATAGCGGAATCCTGCTACTTTGCTGCGTCATTCCCCTACCAAACAGCAGAGAAGCGTATGGACTAGACATCCATATCAATTAGCGCACAACAAATTATTTGCATCTTCCAATAGAGGACTTAAGAGGGAGTACACGATGGATTAACTTTCAATTAATTTTGGTTTAAAGAAATTGTGGCTGCTTGAGAGTTCTATATCGATTTCGTGCAATTGTGCTGTCAATTACCGATCCGTCGCTGCCGTCGCCTTCCGATGAAACTATCGGTTTTGTAGCGGCCCGTTCGCGAGCAACAGGTATTTGCTAAAAGGATTGCTCAAATCGCCAGGGTTAAGACGCTCACGATTTTAGTGCTAGGGGATATGGCTTGCCGATTATTTAACTGGCACAACCTCAGCAGAATTAGGTACAGCTAATTTGAAGAATGCCCTGATTGAAATAATTTTTTAATGAAGGGGTAAGCGTTCGTTTAAATAGACTGGAGCTAAACCCCGATGCTTAAGCAAATTTTCGTGGGCACGCTTTTTGCCGGTATTTTGGTGCTGCCCTATGCAAAGGGGAGCCCTGCGGCGAGTCTACAGGCAGGACAGACAATCGCCATTCGCTCTGACAATGGTTCGCCACCGGTCAAAGACGGTGAGCCACCACTAGAGTTTGGTGAGTCTTTCGCGCTCAGTCCAGGAGAATCCTTTAGGGTCGGCGGGGGAAGCTCTTTCTTCACGTTTGCCGATTTTCCTGAGGAGGTTGAACAACTGGAATTTTTAGTCGAGGTGAACCCCGGAGACAGCTATCTCAACCTGAGCTTACCGGGAGGCGTCAATCTCACCACTGATGAGGCAGAAACCATCACGGCGATGATCGGCGAGGGAGAAGCAATGAGCATTGCCTACGGTTACGATACGGCAAACGATATCTTCGCGTTTACCCGCTTTACGCTGATGAGAGCGCCGGAGACCGCCTCCACAACAGCCGTGCCGGAGCCCTCATTAATCATTGCGACTGGCGTGAGTTTGCTGGTGGGAGGGATGAAAAAGTCAGCCCGCGCGAAGTAGCTCATCGAGTTCAGCATAATCGGGGGGCACGGTATTAATCGCTTGGCCCTGACGCAGCACCGCGCGATCGCTCTGCGGACGGGAAAAGAGTTCACTAAACGACCGCGCCTTGAACAGCACCAGATCAGCGGGTTGACCAATGCCCAAGCGGCCCGCATCGGTCAAGCCCATCATGGCTGCCGGCGTTTGCGTAATGGCGAGGGGCCAGTCACCCACAGGACGATCCAGATGGGCAATGCGGGCGCTCTGAGCTAGCACTTCTAAACCATCCAGATCGCCATAGGCATAGAACGGATCGCGACAGTTGTCGCTGGCGATCGCCACGGGAATGCCGGCGGCCTTGAGCTCATGCAGAATGGTCACGCCTCGATAGCGAGGCGTTCTGTGGGATTTTCGACCCTGGAGATAAAGGTTGCACAACGGCAAGCTGACAATGCCCAGGTCAGCAGCTTTGACTAGGCGTAAAGTCTCGGCGATTTCGGTCTCTGACTGGACCGAGAGTGAACAACAGTGTCCACAGACAACGGGAGCCGTGAAATCATGATCGAGCTTGGTTTGGGCTACTTGCTGCAGGACTTGAGAGGTGGGATCGAGGGTCTCGTCAACGTGCAGGTCGATCGCCAAGTCATATTGAGCCGCCAAGTCAAAAACGCGATTAAGCTGGGCCGCCAAGTCAGGATTCGTGTAGGCCACGCCGCCCAAAATGCCCTGATTTTCAGCTAATAGCTGCGCCAACCGTTCGCCATCGTCGGTGAGGAAATAGTCGAGCGAGACCAAACTCACGGTTTGCAGGGTGAGGCGATCGCGCCAGTCGTGCCGCAGGCGGGCCAATACCTCAGCCGCCCGATTCGCCATCTCACCAAACGCATCGAAATGAGTTCTCAGCGCTTTCGTGCCGTGGGCATAGGCACATCGCAGGCTAAATTCCATGCGCTGATAAAGATCTTCGGTAGACCAGTGGGCGTAGTCCTTAAAAACCGCCTCCAGGGCGCTCTCAAAAGTGCCATCAAGGTTACTCTGGCGAGGCCAGATATGCCCCTTGTCTAAATGGGTGTGCAGATCAACAAAGCAGGGAAAGAGGAGTCCACTGGCAACATCAACCCCTGGATGCTCAGCTGCAGCCGTACCGAGGGGAGCGATCTTCGCAATCTGCCCATCGCGAATTTGCACATCAGCCGCCACCAAATCTTCGGAAAAGGGAGGCACCGCCAGCGACTCAATAACGGTGCGATGGCTCACCGTAGCATCTAAAAATATCTGGGGGATGCGGGCGTTGCGGAGCCAGTAGGTGGCCGTGGCGGGCGGAGTCATAAAGGGAGTGATTGCCATAGTTTTCATCTACAGGGGTGGAACCACCGGCTCACCGAGCCGAATACGAGCAATATCACTCTACAGGCCAGGCAGGGATCCAAGTAGCCAGCTTTGTTCCCAAGATGGATATGACGCAGGGCTGGTTCAGGGTTGCCGAGCAAGCTTGAGGTCCCAATGCGCCATCAGGGCTTGACAATGCTAGAACGATAGCCAGCTCAATCTGGCTTTCTGCTGAACGTCAGACAACGCTGTCAACACTAATGCTCACGGGGCAACGCACTGTCGTGCCAGTGGCGCAGTAGACGATCGCTCAGCCACGTTAGGCTCACAAAAATCAGAACTCCCAGCACCGTGGTCAGGCTCAGGGCGGCAAACATCCGCGGGA
>JBCCNE010000147.1:0-9746 GCA_039026015.1 Cyanobacteria bacterium P01_C01_bin.70
CGGTCGAAAAACAAGGCGATTGTCGAATATGCCCTGCGTGACGTGCAAAAACCCATCGGCATTTCTACGCATTCCACTGCTCAAAACCTGCCTGATAGCATTGAACCCGCGCTGCCTACGAGAGAGCAGTTTGCTCAGGTACTTAATACTGCCGAACTCTCGCTGGAAGAGGCTGAGTGAGGATAGCAGGGGGGCCGAGTGATGGGAGGTGGCAGTGGAGCGCTTCGAGTTTTGCCTCGCGCATTTCCGATGGCCCGTGATCAAGCCCCCGAACTCCCCCTTGCCGAACTCCGAATTCCTCCCTCGACTTCCAAGCTCTAGTCTTACTCTGTTTCCGGCCAACTTGCCTCGATCTCGGTCAACACCGCTGCCGCCTCTGCCCCACCGACATAATCCACCATTCCCGTCCAAAAGGTGCCTGTGCCCACCGCTCCCGGCATTAAGTCAGAGCCATCAAAGCGAATTACATCGGCCTGTTGCAGGATTGCTGCCTGGTTGCGAATCAAGTCATCAGGATAGGCTGTTAGCGCTACCTGCTGATGTGGCGTAATGTAGCCTTCACCGGCCCAGATTTCATGGGCCGGAGCCGCCGCCAGATGCTGCATCAGTGCGGTTGCCGCGGGAGTGTCGTTGAACTGAGCATAGACAATACCGCCTACCAAAACGGGACTGCCTGCAGTCGCGTCTATTGGCGGCAGGCCAAAGACGTCAACCGTGTTTCCAGGCTCCAGGTCGCTGGGTAAAAAGTCGGTGATAAAGCTAGCCTGTCGGTGCAGATAGCATCCGGGTGGCTCGCTAAATAGCGCGCTGGGCGAATCGCCAAACGGCATGCTAATGGCGCCAGTGGGGCCACCCCTAACCAGGTCAGGATCGCGCACAATGTCGCCAAAGGTGGTTAGCGCTGCCTCGACCGCCGGGTGGTTAAAGGGAATGTCATGATTCACCCAGTCGTCGTACACGTCTGGGCCAGCCTGTCGCAGCAGGATTTCTTCCAGCCAGTCGGTGCCGACCCAGCCGGTGGCGTTGCCGCTCTCCATGCCGATGCACCAGGGAGTATTGCCGTCCGCGACCATCTGCTGGCTGAGGGCTGTCAGCTCTTCCCAGGTTGTCGGCACGCGGTAGCCTGCTGCCTCAAACGCCGCCGGATTGTACCAAACTAAGCTTTTCACATCTGCCCGCATCCACACGCCGTACAGGTCGCCGTCCACGCTGGCCAAGTCGAGCCAGTAGGGGGCATAGGCTGACTCCAACGTGGCGCGCTCCTGCGGTACCAAGTCACCCTGCTCGGCAAATTCCAGCATTAATCCCGGCTGGGGAAACAGCGCGATATCCGGCGCATCTCCAGAATCCACCCGTACGGAAATCAGCGTCGTGAAGGCGTCGGTGCCTTCGTAAATCACTTCGATGCCGGTCTCTTCGGTAAACGGGGCGATCGCCGCCATCAGCTTCTCTTCGCCATTTCCCGTCAGCGTCCCCAGAATGGTGACGGTTTCGCTATCGGTCGTCTCTGACGGTTGAGGATTGCAGGCGATCGCAAAACTACTGCAGCCCGCCAGCACCAGCACTTGAACGATGGAGTGATTTAATCCCAAAGAACGCAAGTGCCACATCCTCGGCCACGATTGATTACGACTTTACGCACCCAGTTCTCTGATCCCTCAGCGCGTAGGTTCTCTAGAATGACCCAGGAAGAAGCTCTAGGTCAACTTCAGCACGGCCATAAAGGCATCTTGGGGGACATCGACGGTGCCGATTGCCTTCAGGCGTTTTTTACCTTTGGCCTGTTTCTGCAACAGCTTTTTCTTTCGCGAAATGTCACCGCCGTAGCATTTCGAGAGCACGTCCTTGCGCAGAGCCGGAATGCTTTCGCTCGCAACGACGCGGCTGCCGATAGACGCCTGTAGGGGAATTTTGAACTGGTGTCGGGGAATCAGCTCTTTCAGCTTTTCGACCAGCGCCTTACCGACGTAGTACGCCTTGTCGCGGTGGACGATGTTTGCCAAGGGATCAGCCGGTTCGCCATTGATCAAGATGTCCAGCCGCACCAGATGATTTACCCGATAGTCAATCAGGTGATACTCCATGCTGGCATAGCCCTTCGAACGCGACTTGAGCTGATCAAAAAAGTCGGTGACCACTTCCGCTAGCGGCAGCTCATATACTAGCGCCGTGCGGGACTGGGCCAAATATTTCATATCCTTAAAGTCGCCCCGACGGCTCTGACACAGCTCCATCAGGGAACCAACAAATTCCTCAGGGGTGAGCATTTCGACACGCACGTAGGGTTCAGCGATGGATTCGCGCTCCTGGGGCGGCGGCAGCGTGCTGGGGTTGTCGATTTCAACCACAGTGCCATCAATGAGCGTCACCTTGTAAATGACCGACGGGGCCGTTGTAATCAGATCAAGGTCGTATTCCCGCTCCAAGCGCTCCTGCACAATCTCCATGTGTAACAGGCCCAAAAAGCCGCAGCGGAAGCCAAAGCCCATGGCGCTAGAGGTTTCGGGCTCATATTTCAGAGCCGCATCGCTGAGGCGCAGCTTGTCTAGGGCATCCCGCAAATCTTCGTACTGATCTGAGTCGGTGGGAAATAGACCACAAAACACCATGGGTTTAGCTTCCACATATCCCGGCAAAGGCTCATCGGCGGGCTGCTTCATCAGGGTCATGGTGTCGCCGACACGGGCATCTTCCACCGATTTAATGGCGGCTGAAAAGTAACCGACTTCTCCGGCATGGAGCGATTCCACAGGCATTTGCGTCGGCGAGAGGACGCCGAGTTCATCCACTTCGTACTCTTTTTGGGACGCCATCAGCTGCACTTTGTCGCCCTTTTGCAGGGCTCCATCCATCACGCGAAAGTACACAATAACGCCGCGGTAGGGGTCGTAGTAGCTGTCAAAAATCAGCGATCGCAGGGGTTCCTCAATGGTGTCTTGGGGCGGCGGCACCTGCTGGACGATCGCCTCCAAAATTTCGTCCACCCCAATCCCTTCTTTGGCTGACGCTAGAATCGCTTCGCTACAGTCAAGACCAATTACATCTTCGATCTCTCGCTTAATGCGATCTGGTTCGGCCCCCGGCAGGTCAATCTTGTTCAGCACGGGAATGATTTCTAGATCGTGCTCCAGCGCCAAATACACATTGGCTAAGGTTTGGGCCTCAACGCCCTGGGAAGCATCGACGACCAGCAGCGCCCCCTCACACGCGGCTAGAGAGCGAGACACTTCGTAAGAAAAATCGACGTGTCCCGGAGTGTCAATTAGATTTAGCACGTACTCTTCGCCATCTTTAGCGGTGTAGTTCATTCGCGCCGCCTGCAGCTTGATGGTAATGCCGCGCTCCCGCTCTAAATCCATCGTGTCTAGAAACTGATCTTTCATGTCGCGATGGCTCACGGTGCCTGTTTTTATCAGCAAGCGATCGGCCAAGGTCGATTTGCCGTGGTCAATGTGAGCAATAATGCAAAAGTTGCGAATTCGAGAGACAGGTGCGTCAGTCATACAGATGATGGCGTACTCAAAAAAAGAAAAAGTTCGTTACTTAAGTTTAATCGGATTTACCGGCAGACGAAACGGTAGTGCGCCAGCTCCTTATCAACCGCGCTTTTAGCCGCCTTCACGTCTCCATAATGGCGGTCTACAAATGACTCAACCGCTCTACAGGGCAATGAATAGCTAGGGGCTGTCATAATTTAACGCTCGACTCCTGATGCTGATAGCAGTAGTTCAGCCCCTAGCGGGTTTTGCAGAGCGGGCGCGGTAATGCCTATACCGCCAGCATTCTAGATTTAATTGATGACGCGCCCTAGTCTTTTGCAGAGATTGACTAGCCAACGGGCATTCTTAAAACACTGTCCTCAGGATGTCATGAGTGAGATCATGGGGCTACGACAGTGTGAAGATGCGGATTGCTGATCTTGGTCGCTGATATTGAGCCCGTAAAATTTACCCGAAGTCGGCAACTTTTTTCCGTAAGCAACGTCTATCAAGTGGATTAAATAACAACACCTGATTCTTCAGGCTATCCTTAGCAGTTTAGGCATCTGGCACTTGCCCCCTTGCAGTTATGGCTTCTTCTCTTCCCTCTTCCTTGGTGACCTCTGAACCGCTGGCTCCGGCTGGCTTGCCAGATGTTGAAAAGCCGCTGCGTCAGTTAGCCTCGCCGCTGCCTGAAGCCCTGCCGCCCCTGCTTTTTGCTGTCGATGCAAGGGGGCAGCTGCAGAGCTTGGGCTGGTCGGTCGCTGAGGATTTTGGCCTAGACTTGTCGGGGTGGGTGGGGCGATCGCTGTCGCAGCTGGTGGGCAACTTTACGACCCTCGGCATTGACCTCAGTGCTGCCAACCCAGTCGCGACTCCAGAACCTTGGCAACTGCAGTTTGTCCACGGGCGGTTAACTGGCATTGTGCAACTGTGTCCGCTGCCGTTGGCAACGGGGCAAGGCTGGATGGGCGCTTTCAAAGTTTTAGATTGGGTGCCGGAGGTGGGGACAGCGCAGTTCGCCAGTCAGGTGGCTGAACGGCAGTTAACCCGGTTGACTTGGTCAATTCGGCGCACCCTCGATCTGGAAACCATCTGGCAGCAAACCATTGAAGAGCTGACGGCGATTTTCGCAGTCGAGTGGGGGGTCTTTTGTACTTGCGACTTCTCCAATCAGACCGCGACTGTGATGGCGGCCACGGCCACCGATGAGACGCTACCCTTATCCGGCATGCTGCGTTTTGCTGATTATCCCTGTCTGCAAACGGCGCTACGGACACCCGTTCCCCTGGTGCTTGAACGACTGGAACAGTCCGTCAACCCGCCTGCGATCGCCGATGGCCCTTATCTGGTAGCAATTACTCGCCACTATGGTGATCCGAACGGGGCGATTGTGCTGAAATCACCCTCTGACCGAGGGTGGGATAGTTTAGATCGCGGCCTTTTTCAGGCGGTGGTGGAGCAGGTGGGCACGGCGATCGCCCACGCCCAACTGTTTCGCGATGCCCAGGGCTTGGCAGATGAACTGCAGGCCGCCAACCAGCGCCTGCGACAAAAGCACCGGGAACTTGAAGAAGCCCGACGACAGGCCGAAGAAGCCTCCCGGCTGAAAAGTGAATTTTTGGCCAACACGTCCCACGAGTTGCGCACCCCGCTCAACGGCATGATTGGCTTTCTGCGCCTGATTTTGGACGGCATGGCCGACGACCCAGAAGAACAAAATGAGTTTTTGCAAGAGGCCCATAAATCGGCTATTCACCTGCTGACGTTGATCAACGACGTGCTTGACATCGCCAAGATTGAAGCGGGCAAGATGCAAATCGATATGTCTCAGATTGAGCTGAGCGAGCTGTTTGCGGATGTCGAAAACTTCACCCGTCCCCAGGCCGAGCGTAAAAGCCTCGCGTTTGAAATCAGCCAGCCCTTGACCCACGACAAAATCATTCTCAACGGCAACTATCAGCGTCTGCTGCAGGTCCTGCTGAATTTGGTGGGCAATGCCATCAAATTTACCCACGAAGGACACATCACCATCAGCGCCGAAATCAAGTTCCAGAAAGTCCAGTTTCAGGGGCAGGAATGGCCTGGCACCGTAAAAATTAGTGTGGCTGATAGCGGCATTGGCGTTTCCCTTGAAAAGCAAGACCGCCTCTTCCAAACCTTCAGTCAGGTAGATGGTGAGCGCACGCGCCAGTACGGCGGCACCGGCTTGGGACTGGCAATTTCCCAACGCCTGGTCGAGGCGATGGGCGGCGTGGTGCAGTTCATCAGTATGGGCGAAGGCTTGGGCTCCACCGTGACCTTTACGACTTTGCTCTATCAGGAGCCGGTGTTGATTGAATAAAGTGCGGGCGGTGGGTGTGATTCTGGGCCAGTAACGTTGCGATCGCCTGCCAATCTTCCTGCTCAATCAAGGCAGTCAACTGTTGGAGTGCCTGCTGATAGCCCTGGAGCGATCGCAGCACTTCGTCGCGGTTATAGCGGGCCATCATCACTCCCAGTTCGGGATGCCCGCCTCCCACCCGGCTGGTATCACGAAACCCCGAACTGGCAAACTGTTGGGCCAGAGTGCGTACCGCCTCATCCGGTTCCTGCAGGCACGCTTGAATCAAACTGCCGCTGACCATCACGGGCAAGTGAGAAATCCAGGCCACTGCGCGATCGTGAATTGCCGGATCGCAAATAAAGACTTCGGCTTGCAAACTGTTTGCTAGTTCCGTTAAACGCGTCACAGCGATGGCGGACGTTTCAGCCGTGGGCGTAATCACATAAGCCCGCTGGGCAAACAGGTGCGGCTCGGCGACGGCAATGCCTACTTCGGTTTTACCCGCCATCGGGTGGCCGCCGACGAAGTGGGGCCAACGGGAACTCAGGGCAGCGACGATTGCCCCCTTAACTGAGCCCACATCGGTGAGCACCGTTTCTGGAGACAGATGGGGAATCAGGTCGTTGGCAATCGCCTCAAGGGTATGAATCGGCGTGCAGAGAAAGACAGTGTCGGTGGCGGATAGGCTGTGTAATGCCGTCGAGGCGTGATCAACAGCGCCCCCGGCGATCGCGGCCTCGCAGGTGGCGGCTCGACGCGCCACTCCCCAAACCTCGTGGCCTAGCCGGCGAAAGTCCAACCCCAGGGAACCGCCAATTAGTCCCAACCCGACAATTCCAATTCGCATTGCCCTTTTCTATCCCAGCAATTGACGATAGTTAAAAAGCGTAGCGACTTTTGAAGACAAGCCGCGATTTTCCGCTAAGGTCGGCATTAATCGCGATCGCTCTACAGGACTCGTTGAAGTAGCTGCGCGTTTCTAAGTTTAGCCCTATGCACATCCCCCAAACGACGGGCCTGCTGAGCAGAAGCGGCGGTGGCGATCGCCGGGCGCTTCAGTATGAGTCCCCAGGACAGCCATGATCGCCCCCATCCAGTTTTTGCCCTTGAGCCCCTCAGTTCCTGTATCTATTGAGCCCGGTTTGTCCACTTGTGCCGTAGTCTACTAAATATCAGGGATTTCGGCCGGAACTGCGCCATTAGACTTTGTATTCAATTTTTTCCAGCGTCAATTTCAGGATTGGTTCACCCATCTGCTTGGCGCGCTTTTCACTGGAAGATCCCTGCTATGAAGCCTTTACCATCCCCTGACGCCGCTGTCGCCCTGTTGCAAAAATATGCTCAAGGAAAGCGCGACTTCACCGGTATCTGCCTGAATGAATGCACCCTCTCAGGGGTGAAATTGCCGCACATTGTTCTGCGGGCTGCTGACCTTAACGTGGTCAATCTCAGCAGCGCCAATTTGAGTCATGGTGACCTGCAGCGGGCCGTGCTGAATGTCAGCCGCTTGAGCGGGGCCAACCTGAGTCAGGCCAACCTGCGGCAGGCTCAGCTCAACGTGGCCAATCTGATTCGAGCTGTTTTGGTCGGTGCCGATCTGTCGGGAGCCTCGTTGATTCGGTCAGAAATGCTGCGGGCTGATTTAAGCAACGCCAATCTCGCCCAGGCTAATCTGCAAGAAACGGATTTACGCGAAGTGCGACTGCGTTGGGCCAATCTCAACGGCGCTAATTTAACCCGCACCGATGCTCGCAACAGCAATCTGTCAGGAGCTAATTTGAGCAATGTGCAGGCTAGTTCAAGCAATTTTGAGGGTGCCAACCTGAGTGGCGCATCCCTGATGATGGCTGAATGTCGTCATGTCAACTTGTGCTCAGCCAACCTCAGCGGCGTGAATCTGCGCGGCGCTAATTTGCGCTGGGCCAATTTGAGCGGAGCCAATCTCAAAGACGCCGATTTAACTAATGCTAAGCTCAGCGGTGCTGACTTGACCGGCACCCAACTCGACAATGCCATTCTTGAAAACACCACCCTAGTGCATGCCGATTTGAGTCGGGCTAATCTGCGCTATGCCCGCTGTGTCGGAGCCGATTTGTCCGGCGCGACGCTAACGGCGGCGCAAATACATGGGGCGATCGCTTACGATATCCGCACCGCTGAAATTGTTTGCAAATGGCTTGATCTAAGTCCGCTGGGCGATCAATCACAGCGCCGTTATTTCAATATGGGCGAGGATGTTCACACTTTTCTTAACCAGCGGCCAGCACAGGCTAGCATCATGGTTGATGGCGTTCTGACGGTGGCAGCCCTGGCGGCGTTGAGTAATCTGCTGGTTGAGCTGGAAAATATCAGTCCGGTCCTGTCTCATCCACCCAATATTGCTCTAACAAACCGCCATACACAGCTGACTTTTATTGCCGACAGCGACGTTGATTTACTGGCGATCGCCTGCCTTGCCACTTGGCCTTTTCAGGACAGTGAAGCCATTCACAACCTGCTGGCCGAGCTGGCAAATGCCGCCCTGGAGCTATCGCCGCCGCCACCGTTTGTCTTAGAAGAGACCCATCGCGAGCTGCAGCAGGTGTTGGCTCGGCTCCAAGACCAGGAATTTGCTGCTCTCAAGCCTTCGACCGATACGCAGCCCTTTTTTGCCCAACCGCTGCAGGTCAAATTAGTGAATGCCCGCGGCCACATCTTGGAGCTATATACTAGCCGCCGCTTTGGTACCCGTAATGCGTCGCCCAGTGAAGGGATAATGCCGATTGAATTTAGCCAAGTTTTACAACCAAGCTTGGCCGATTATCTAGCGTTTTTGTCTGCGAAATAACTGATGCTACTGCCATCTCGCACTAGCGATAAAAATTCTGCAGGCGTCTTCACTGTAAAAATGACCGGTGCTGAGAGTCGCTAGCGAGTCTTCGGTATGATGCTGAAGGCAGCAGTTGCAACTCGCCGCCAAACCACCTATCTCATCGGCAGACTCTGTCCGTAGTGATTATGCTGACCCACATCCAGCAGCCTGACTTACAGGGCTTGACCGGCTCTCCTGAACGGATACTGCTATATGCTGACAATTTACATAAATGCTTTGTTTTGCATCACCAAGGCAGCGTTAGACTACCTGTTCTTCAAGGGATTTCGCTGGCGGTCGAAGCGGGCACCTGTGTCGCGCTCCGAGGTCCCTCAGGCTCAGGAAAATCGACCTTTATGCGATCGCTCTACGCCAACTACCGCATCGATCAGGGACATATTTGGGTTAAGCATCACCAGCACTGGCTAGACTTGCCAACCCTGGAACCCCATGAAGTCATGGCGATACGGCAGTACACTCTGGGATATGTCAGTCAATTTTTGCGCGTGATTCCGCGAGTGCCAGCTTTGGAGGTGGCTGCCGAGCCCCTGATGGATTTAGGCCTTGCAGCAGAGCCGGCCCGAGACAGGATTCGCGGCTTATTTCGGCGGCTACATTTGCCAGAGCGCCTGTGGGACTTGTCGCCGACCACTTTTTCGGGGGGCGAAAAACAGCGGGTTAACATTGCCCGAGCCTTTGCCGTCAACTATCCCATCCTGCTGCTCGATGAGCCGACTTCAGCGCTAGACGCGACCAATCGCGAAGTCGTAATGCAGCTTATTCAAGAACGCAAAGCCCAAGGCTGTGCCATGGTTGGCATCTTTCATGATGATGAGGTGCGAAAGCGCGTGTGCGATCGTGCCCTCGATTTTGCTTGACTTGGCACTCTAGCAGTGTCTGCCGCAGCTGCCATCTCAACAGGGCTCCCTCAAGTCGACATCTGAGCGGGTCCTAATTAGGACAGTAAGTCTTAGAGGCCATAAAGGGACTGTTCTGCTCAGACTCGCAAACCACCGTTTGGACGTCGTTGTCTGCGACCCAGACCTTACCCATGACGTAGTTCAGCGAATCCTTCTGTGGGATGGCTCGC
>JBCCNE010000148.1:0-9743 GCA_039026015.1 Cyanobacteria bacterium P01_C01_bin.70
CAACGTTAAGAGGCTAGGGTCGAGTTGAATTGATCGATACTTTGCAAGAGTAAAAAGTACCCTCAGGGGTACTTCTCGAATTTCGTCTTATAATTCCATACTTTAAGAGATTACATCATTAGGATATGCGAAGCTACTTAGGCTTCTTATGTCAGGCATGGTGAACTTATCTATGCCTTTCACAACCATTACCTAATTATTTAATTGGATCTAATAACTGAGATCTTTGTTGATTTACAAAGAGTGATTTCAGTAGTTTAACTATACTATGTACTCAATGTAAGCAGCGTTATCTCAGCTTTTAAGTTCTGTTTTTTTAGCTTTCTGAATCAATAGATCGTAGGTAAATTAGGATAAATCATGTTTGTTTCTACTTTTGAATTACTGTTAAATGCTTCTCAACTACCAAGGGAAGTGCAGGGCGTTCCAGCTTCTGCTTTGGAAGTCTTTGAACCAATTAGTCGGGATGTCCTTCAGGGATATTTTCTTACTATCTCCAATCTAGAGAACCGGGAAGTTATTCTTCAATTTTTGTTTACTGTTGTATCTTCACCTGGCGAAGATGTATTTAGCAATAGTACCGTTGGCTCCTTCTTTGACTCAACTGGAGTAAATACACAGCTCAGCTTTAACTCTCCAACACCAAAGACTCACTCTATCATATTGACATTTAAACCCCATGATACTGGCCTTTTACTAGTGCAACCTGACCCGTTTTTGTTACCAAAGCCGCTAGACACTAGTGAGATTGAAATCCGAGGATATGTGGAGGTTAAGAACCTTCAATCTTGTGATAAAGGCTTTGGAATTACTAGAGTTCTATTGACTCCTGAACATCGCGGAACATTCTATAACTTAGAAGTTCCTAAAGATTCTCATGGTAATATTGAGCGCGATAAACCTGTAACTTTATCGAAAGAACAGCAGTTAGACCAAATTGCTTACTCACTCCCAACTGGACCAGGTAAAGCTCTATTTGAACTTGGCTAGACCAAGAAAAAAGCGTTGGCAAATACGAAGATTACTATCCTATCGTAGTAAGGAACAGTCTTACATAAACTAGATTTATAGAGACTTTCACGTTGAAATTGCCAGCGCTATAAATATAGATAAATTTAGAATTTTACGAGAATAATGCTCCGACTGAATAGACGGGCAATAATCGATTTATAAACTTTTCAATCTTGGTAAATTCAAAAAAATAGCCGAGAGAATGAATCATAATGATTTCTGCAACGTCATCATCCGTAGAATGGCAGGAAATCTCTAAAGAACAATACCGCATCTACTGGTCTGGTTCTCACCGGGAAGGGGATTTTGTGCAAGTGTATGCACCAAAATCACTTCCTACTGGCGAGAAGCCGAAAATTATTGTTTACCTTCACGGCTTTGCCCTTTGTTTACCAAGATTTTATAAGCAGCATTTAGAATCACTCGTCGCCCAGGGCTATTTTGTTATATTTCCTGATTTTCAACGCAGTACCTATCCTGATCCTAACGAGTCAGAGGAAATAGATAAATCTCGCTTGATAGATTGGTTTTCGGTAATATCAACTGTTCTAAATCCGTTCAAAGATAATAGCTCCTTAGAATCGCTAAAACTTTGCCGAAGTAGAAAGCTTAAAGATCCGAATTTATCGAAACTATTTCGCGTTTCTTTCTCACTACTTGTGATTTTTGGCATCGTTAATTTGATAATATCTATCTTCAACCGCACCTTGGGAAAAAACTTAAATCAATTGTTGTCTACGGTAGGACTGAGTTTGTTACACCGCCCAAAAGAGTGGACAGCTGACGCTATCGACTTGAGTGAAGCTGCTTTCAATCGATTGGCGCAAGACTATCCTGTGCTGAAGAAAGCCGATCCAGAAGTGGTGGTATTTGGCCACTCGTTAGGTGGGCTATTGGCTTTGAGTTGGCAATCTTTTTTAGAGCCAGGACAAGAAACATTGAAACCGATACAGATTTTCACTGCCGATCCGGCACCCTCAACAGACCTGGGGCTTCCTGGGCCGGTTATTTGGTTACTAAAACTATTTTTTGTGCCCTTTGCGACAGAACCATTAAAAATCAAGGAGACGGGTAAAAAGTTGACGCTGCCAGTAACGATTCTTCATGGTGCCAGCGATCGCATCGTACCGCCTAAAACATGGATAAAGCCACCTTTACTTGGCAGGCAGTCTAACTACGACTACATTATCAGCACTTCAAAACAACTTTATTTTTCCCTTTCCAATCCGGATGATTCTTCCCTCAAGGCATTTCATAATCAGGCAGTCACGAGCACCGGCTACTTTAGCGATGTGTTGTTCAAGCATTTTGGTGGTGTCAAAGACGAACCCAATGCCTATAATTGCGAAATTATCTGGCCATGGCTTCGGGGCATTGCTAACGACAATATTTCTCCCCAAGACTTAGCTGAACAGCTTCCCCCAAAAACTGTCCAAGTTTCTCTTACCCTGCCAGAGAGAGGCGATCGCTGGAAAGCAATTCTAGCCATTGTGTTGGGTTTAGCTGCATTGGCAGCAATCAGCTATTGGGCAGTTTCATCTGGAGTCGCTTAGTGCAAGCGATACTCTAGTAGATTTGGCGAAACAGTATGGAACCCAACATTTCCGTATCTTGTCCTGCCTAACACCTGCTAGCAGCCGGGCGCGAAGGCAAAACAATCGGTCTTTTCGAAAGCTGACCGCGTGCCGCTGAAGGAAACCGTTATCCCGCAACAATAGATGGTTGAAGCCACAAGCATCGCTGCTCAGCTGTGATCAGAACGCCAAGTTTGCCATCGTTGCCTAACCTGAGTGATAGCTAGCGCATGTTACCTGCGCGATTCCTATGCGATCGCCATAAGTACGATACCGACGATAGCAAGGATAAAGCCGCTTAATTGGCGATCTGTCAGCTGCTCAGCCAGGAACAAACGGGCACAGGCAGCTGTTGGAATTGGCGATAGAGCACCAGCAACGGCAACAATTGACAGGAGACCATTACGAACAGCAAGGATAAAGCACAACGTGGCCAGCCCCGAGCAGATTCCAACCCCGACAACAGCGATCAGGAACTCTCGCGTTGGCCGAAAGGTCGGACTCATCAACAATCCAGGAACCATGACTGTCACTGCTGCGGCCAGCATCGCGGCAGCGGCCGCAAAGATGGCATCGCTATCCTGCGCCTGATCGAGCAAGATAAAGAACAGGCCAAAGAGTACACCTGCCAGGGTCGCCTCAGCCAAACCCAGTGAGACCCGTCGAAGGGAGCGCCGTTTCTGCTTTTTACCGGCGCTACCAGATACCAGACTAATGGCGACCGTTATTGTCACCACGCCGCCTACAGCGAGCAGCGCTGGACGTTCTCCAAGCAACAGCGCGACGCAGAACGGTACGAGGGCCGACCATACGCCCGTCAATGCTGCAACCAGCCCCATACAGCCTGAGGCAAGGGCGCGATAGTAGGCGAGTGATCCGAGCCCCAGGGCCAGGCCAGCAGCTGTGGCCCACAAAATATCAACCCCATTGACTCGACCACCCAGCATCAGGGCCGTAAGCAGGAGGAGTGTGCCGCCGAGGAGCTTTGCAATGAAGACCACTGCCATGGCAGGGACATGACGGGTCGCAAAGCCCGCGAGAAAGTCACCAATACCGAAGCCCAAAGCCGTAAACAATCCGAATACAAGCGCCATTCTTATCCCTCATTAACCAGATTTATTTCTGAAATCAGAATAAACACGGCTTCGTTCTGGAAAAATAGGCCTAGAGTGAATTTATTATTTACCTAAAGTTAATAATAAATCTCAAATCGACCATGAAAAGCTTAAGTAACTTGACCACCTTTATTCACGTGGCGAAATGCCAAAGTTTTGTGCAAGCAGCAAACTCTTTAGGACTCTCTCCTCCAGCGGTGAGCAAGGCAGTTGCCAAACTGGAAGATGAGTTAGGGGTAAAACTCTTGCATCGCACTACCCGGAGTGTCAGCTTAACCCCCGAAGGAGAGCGATTTTATGAAGGAATCAAACCCCTGATGGAGGAAATGGCGGCTTTGACCACTGAACTCACTGAGAGTTTGAGTGAACCTCAAGGACGATTGAAAATCAGCATGGAACGCGCTTTTGGGCGTGTGTGGGGCACTCGATTAATGCCTGCCTTTCTCAAGAAATATCCGAGAATATCAGTAGAACTTTCCTTAGACGATCGCTACGTCGATCTGGCTGCAGAGCGGGTTGATATCGCCGTCCGCGTTGGCACTTTACCCGATAGTGCCCTATTGATTGCCCGTCGTCTGTTTACTGATCCTTTGATTACCTGTGCGGCTCCGGTTTATCTAAATCAAGTAGGTTATCCAACCCATCCAGATAATCTAGCAGATCACAACTGCCTTAACTTTCGTAACCGCAATACCGGACGCTCCATGCCCTGGCTGTTTACTATTAATGGAAGAGTTGAGCGCAGAGTTATCAGCGGAAATCTTACCATTGACGATGATGAAGCTGTTTGCAGAAGCGCGATCGCTGGGGTAGGCATCAGTCAAATACCGGGATATATGGCATCCAAAGCCTTGGAAAAAGGGCTTTTAAAGCAAGTCTTACCCGACTATTGCCCACCAGAAGTTCCCGTCACTGCTTTATATTTAGAACGTCGATTGGTAGCCCCTCGAGTTCAAGCATTCATCAATTTCATGGCCAAGAAAAAAATGCCTTGTCTTCGCCAGCATAACTGTTAACAGTAACTAAAAATTAGCATAATCATCCCGTTACGTAAGACCATTTCGAGTCTGCGAGTTGAGTCTGAAAGGTTACTGGCGACGGGTGAATAAGAACATTATTTATCACAACTTTAGATGAATAGAACCTCAAATTTGCTCCACACGACAGACCAATTTAGGCTGTATTTAATTTCCTGAAAAAAGCAAAGCACTCTTTTCTCACAGCCGCGTTATGAAAATCAAATTTGTCCCATTACTGCAGCTTCAGCGCAATCTCTACAGCATTTCAAACGGGCAGAAACGCTTTCAAACCTATCTTGAAACAATGCTCAATACCGATGCTTCGGATGTTGAATTTTTGCCCATGATGCTAATGAATCCCATGGGCAAAGTTCATGTACCAGAAGTGCTTGATACCTTGCTGGCTATGGATGCCGATGCCATAGCGTCTCTGGCGATTTCAGACGTCTTAAACCAGTTTAATGATATTAATAAAACCTTGAATCTAGGATTAGTGGTTGCTGACGACCAAAGGGGAGGATGGACAAATCGTTACACAACTGAATTTGGCATCCGCTTTGAGCTGCAAAATCATCTCAAACGAGGGTGGTTAGCGGTGATTTTATGGACAAGTGAAGTTTCCTCTGCTGAAAAAGTTCGAGAGGAAACTTTAGTAACTATGCATCGTATAGCGTACATTCAACGTCATGGATTTGCACTCACATTAGAAGAGATGTTGAATCAAGAAGGATATGCCATGGCAATGTCAGGTTGTAGACAACCGGCTCTTGACGAGGATGAAATTGCTTACACCAGCAAAGTAATTTCACCTTATCTTGCTGCCCAAGATTATCCGACAATCATGACTTGCTTGTTTGGCGACCAAGCTGCTCATTCCCTGGGGTATAAACCATACGGATTAAGCGAACGTGCGGGCCTAGCGTTGGCATTACATCAAGCTCAGCACAACAGCTCAGTTGGAGCAGATTGAAAAAGCTGCTGGTTTTTGCCAAGTCCAGTGACAGCTGCTCAGTAGGAAGTTTATGGACTTTCCCCATCCGTAAAACTCTAATCCATTAACTGCTTTAGAACGTAATTGAGAATTTCAGATACCCGTCGATCGCGCCAAGAGTAGTAAGCCAGCTTGACATTATTGCGATATTTGAGAATTTTCAAGTCCTGCGGTTTGCGCAGATGATGATGAGAAAGCGTCGCGACTTTCACCTCCAGCAGGGTAGCAATATCGCAGCCGCAAAGCTCTTGGTCGTGACTCAGGGAATAGAGAATTTTCAGGCGGGAGCGATCGCCCAACGCGCTAAAAATGATCTGTGCCATCCTTAGGGTATCTTCACTGGGCAGCGTTTTTTGGACATGCTGCACCAGCTCAATGTTGAAGCACCGAATCTGGCAAAGGTCCTTAGGCTCAGAGTTGGATTAGGGACTATATGAGCCCATTATGGCGCACACAGTGTGGGTGGAATTAGGCGAACGATAGAGTGGCTTTCGCCAAGGCGGGCACGATGCGATCGCAGGCCAGCTTGCCGCCATACAAATTCCGCGCGACGGGACCGACTCGCAGCGCCGCCCAAGGTCCCATCAAAAACAGTTCACACCCTGGCCAGCGCAAGTGTTTATCCAACACGGGTAAGCCGTTGACGGTGGCGATGGGGTGTTGCTCCCAGACGTCCGCCAATAGCGGCTGCGATCGAATATCCAGGGTGGTTCCTGTCGCGAGCCAGACGCGATGGATGGGTTGATGGCCAATGCAGTCATGCACCGCATGGTTGTCGCAGCAGACTTGCCAGGCATCCCCTTTCCACTGGGCATCCGCCACCTGACAATGCTCGTAAAAAGTGATGTGCCCCTGGCGCTGGAGTTGCCGCAGTCGCGTCATCATGGCAGGCGTGAGCGAGCCGCCATTGCGGGCTTTCTGTACTATTTGCCAGCGAGTCTGCATATCGGGTTCAGCGTAGAAACCCTTCAGATACTTTGGCCCCAGCCACCCCGGCTCAGCATCGAACAGCTTTTCTTGGAAGGTGCGCCGCGCCATCATCACCACTTTCGCACCGCGCTTCACCGCTCCGACGGCCAAGTGCCCGCTGGTCAAGCCACTGCCCACAATAAGCACCGTTTCACCCATGAGAGATCCGAGGGCAGGCAACCGAATCTGATTGGCGTGGCGCAAATTTTCCGGGGGATGACTGGCACTGATCTGCTTGACCCAATCGGGTAGATAGGGCTGTCCGCCTCCGGTGGCTAGCACAACCCGGCGAGCCAGCACCGTATCCCCTGTGGACAAAGTCAACCGAAATCGGAAAGGTCTTTTCTGCAAAGGCTCCAGTCGGGTGACGGCTGCGGTCACCACATAATTTTGCAACTGCCAACGCTGCACCACCGTGTCGCAGAACGCTTGAAACAGGCGCGTACCGGGACGGTCGTATGGCGGATGCAGTTCGTCATAGCGACCCTCGGCAAAGGCTCTCAGGGCATGGCCATTAGGGTCGGGATGATGGACGGCGGGCGATCGCAACTCAGCAATTTCCTGGGCCGCAAACTGCTGCTGCCACTGGGTCATCCAAGTACCGCTGGGGTCAAACACCTGAATGCGATCGCGCAGTTTCGCCTTCTTTTGCAATACATGGGTCACCAGAGTGAGGGCCTGCGGTCCGGCACCAATAACGGCAATATCGGTTTGCGACTGAGTCATAACGGTTGACGTTGGTTGCTCAAATTAAGATGCGAGAATATGATAATGATTATCATTACTACCTTGCAAGCCTATGCTTACCGTCGTCGCTGGCCCCTGCGGCGCAGGCAAAACCACCTGGATTCTTCAGGAATTGACTCAGATGCCGACATCAGTTGTTTACGTCACACCGGGAGTCGGTACGGTGCCCATTGATGCGACTCGCGTAACGGCGCGGTTTCCCCAGGTCGAAATCTTCCATCGCCAGCCCGAAACGGAATTGCTAGAACGCTTGGCAGCGGGCGTACCCATCTATTTTGAGTTGGGCTTTCAGCTAGAGACGGACGTCCCCGTATTGGAAGCTCATCCCCACCGCCGGGTCGCGCTGCTGGCTGAAGAAAATCGGGATGCAGGCTGGCAACTCTGGGCTGATGAGGTGATTCGCGGCAATCAATCGACCCTTGGCCTGCAATCGGCGCAGCTTTGGCGGGCACCTTTGAGCGGTCAGGTGTTCGACCCGCCCAGTCTGGATACTTTCTGGCAAGAGTTGATCCAGGGAGCCTATGGCGAAGTGCATCGGGCCAAGGGGATTTTTGAACTGGCCGATGGTCAGGCGTTTCATCTGGATTTTGTGAACAGCTTGCCCAGTAGCGTCTACACCGAACTCAATTTGCCTCGGTGGGTGCAGGGGCGGCCCCAGCGCTTTAGTGGCATTGAAGTGGTAGGACACGGGTTGAATGAAGGAGCGATCGCCGCCACCCTCAAAGACTGCTACTTGTCTGACTCGCTGCTCACCGCTCATCAAGCTACTTTGAAAGACTCACTTTCCCTGGAGGCGTCATGAATATTGCAGGACAGTACTGCATTCACGGCAATGATGCCAATACATTATTCTATGGGCGATCTGGGTTAACATTTCACCTGCAAATTCCAGCCGGAGCAGTGACTTCCACCGTGACGACGCTGGATGCCCTAGCACAGACAATGACTCAGACGGTGCGCAATCGCCAAATTATCGGTGTCGGCAGCGTTTGCAGGGAAACAGGGAAAGCCACTTATACGGATTCTCCACACTCTGGCTACATATCCGGCTCCCCAGCTCCCTTGCTCTCAAAGCTCTCCATTCCGATCTGTAGTACTATTCCGGAGAAATGGTATTACACGCTATACAGCCCTTATACCAATGCAGTGAGTTTCAGAACGGTCCGTTATGGCACCTAGGGTAAGGGATTTGGAGCGGTTTGACTCTGCTAGCGCCAATCTAAGATCGGGGTAGAAACGATGAAAACGGTTGAGCAGCCCTTTGAAGAGCCAGCCCAGAAATTTGACGCGATCGTCAGGAATCTTCACCCCTACTATTGCATCCGAGCAGTGTGTAGGACAGTTAAACTCGTTGAAAAGCTTGCGAATTAAGCCTTTCAATTCTGCCTTCTGATTTCTGCCTTTTGCTGTAGAGAGGGTATGCAGAACTTGCTCTCTGGTGAATTTAGACTCTACATCACCAGGGTTTGATCAGCTTCCTCGGCATCGGTCAATTTCGATCGCTGGCGCTGGGTCCAAAGGTTAACCAATAACCCCTGCGATGGACTGAAGAAAAAGGCCAAACAGAAAAAGCAGAAGGCCACCAGCACAATCGCAGCTCCCGAGGGGGAATTCAAGTAGTAGCTCAGATACATCCCAATCACGCTGGAAAGAGCGCCAATGATCGAGCCCACCCACATCATTTGGTGAAGCTCTTTGACGAGCAAATAAGCGGTTGCAGCCGGTGCCACCAGCAAGGCAACGACTAAAAGCGCCCCCACTGTGGGCAAACACACGACAATCGTCACAGTCATCGCAGTAATCAGTGAGGCATTGTACCAATGCACCGGCATCCCGCTCGCCTGAGCGCCTTTTGGGTCAAAGGTGTAAAACAACAGCTCTTTGAAAAACAATCGCACCAAGATAATCCCGACTGCGGTAACGGCCAGGGTCCACCAGACCTCTGTCATAGTGACTCCGAGAATATTACCGAACAGGATATGAACTAAGTCAATACGATTGGCCCCCGGCAGGACACTGACTAACGTGACGCCAATGGCCACAAATGACGTCAAAATCAGGGCCATGGCGGCATCTGTTTTCACCCGCGATCGCGATTCAATCAAATACAGGATTAGGGCACTGACCACGCCAGAAACTAAGGCCCCCAGCGAGAGGGCAACGCCAATTACGTAGGCGATCGGCAGGCCCGCCATCACCGAGTGAGAAATGGCATGGGCTAACATCCCCATCTGCTGCACGATCATGTAGCTGCCGACAATTGCACAAAGAATCCCGAGCAAAATACCCAGCATGAGAGCACGTTGCATAAAGGACA
>JBCCNE010000149.1:0-9740 GCA_039026015.1 Cyanobacteria bacterium P01_C01_bin.70
AGTATTCGATAGGCGGTGTCTAGCTCTTGCATTCAGCTTCGCCAATGAAGTGCATACTGTGACTAACGTACAGTTTTCAAGCAGTCAGGAAATTACAGCTTCTCTATTTTAGTGGGAACCGGTAGTGACAGAATAGCGGCGATGGCTTCAGACTAAGCGCGAAAGGGATTATCTGGGACTTTTTGCCGATTCGCTTAAGTATTCGTCAAACAACTTATCAAACTCAGACTTGCAGCTGGTTTATATTGCCTGATTTGGCCTCCTATGCCCCCAATTTGCGGGATGCTGAAGTCAAATTTCCCTAGGGCGCATCATCAATTAAGTCCAGAATGCTTGCCGCATCGGCATGACCGCGCCCGGGCTCTGCAAAACCCGCTAGGGGCTGGACTACTTTCAGCATAAGGAGTCGAGCGTTAAATGATGACAGCCCCTAGGATTGCAGTATTCAAGAAAGCGAATGCAAAATATCAAGCTGCCAATGCGAGACGTCAGATAAAGGAACTTAAAGATCGCTAAGCTATTGCTGCTCGATCGCAGGAGTTTAGTCCCTTAGCTTAAGAAGTTGGCATGGGTAGGATAATGCTGACTCCACAAGGTCTCCAGCATTAATTGACGACACCTCCTAGAATTCTTTCGGCTCGGGGCCGGCAGCATCCTAAGATACCAAGAGACGCTTGAGACGTGATGGGAGGACGAGATGCGCGTATTAATCATGGGAGGAACTCGATTTATCGGAGTTTATCTCACTCGGCTGCTGGTTAGCCAAGGGCATGAAGTGGTGCTGTTTAATCGCGGCAACAAGCCCGCCCCGGTGGAGTCGGCAAAAACGATTCAAGGCGATCGCAAAGATACGGCCCAACTCAAAGCCGCCCTGGCAGGAGAATCCTTTGACGCTATTTTTGACAATAGCGGTCGTGAACTGAGTGACACTCAACCGCTCATTGAACTATTTGGCGATCGCGTTCAGCATTTTGTCTATGTCAGTTCTGCTGGGGTCTATTTAAAGTCTGATGAAATGCCCCACGTCGAAGGGGATGCCGTTGATCCCAACAGCCGCCACAAAGGTAAATTTGCCACAGAAGATTACCTGATGGCCCAAAAGGTGCCCTTTACGTCGGTACGGCCCGTCTATATTTATGGCCCGCAAAACTATAACGATGTGGAAGCTTGGTTTTTCGATCGAATTGTGCGCGATCGCCCTTTGCCAATTCCGGGCAGCGGCATGGCACTGACGCAAATGGGACATGTCGCCGACCTGGCAGCCGCGATGGCGGCGGTGCTGGGCAACCAGCAGGCCATTGGCCAAATTTACAATATTTCCGGTGAAAAGGCGGTCACCTTTGATGGCCTAGCGCGGGCCTGTGCGATCGCGGCGGGCAAAGATCCGGCCAGCCTACAGCTTGTTCACTACGACCCTAAAGCCTTTGATTTTGGCAAACAGAAGGCTTTTCCGATGCGGGTGCAGCACTTCTTTACCGACATTCACAAGGCCAAAATGGAACTCCGTTGGGCGCCTCAATTTGATCTTGTAAGCGGGCTCAAAGATTCCTTTACCCACGACTTCATGGCTGCGAGCCGTGATCAAGCGGATGCCGACTTTGGGCTAGACGAGCAGATTTTGGCAGCCAGTCATTAATGCGTGATCTAATCGTTCCCACTCACCGGATACTCAAAAGCCCAGGATCTTACCGATGTGACTTGATTTTGTGTCAGTGCAGCGGTGTTTTTCGGCGACGTTTTCTTGCAGCCAATTGATTACTTCATCCGCATCCGCATCATCCACCGGCATAGGCAGATCTGACAGCAACTGTGTCAGCTGATTCATGTATTCCTGAACATTTGAAATGTATTTGACACTAACAGATTGATTGGTAAACATTTTCTCAACTAGAAATCTCAGCCTGATAACAGGGAGCTGAGCTATCGCATGCTCCTTGAGTTTGTCAAAAGCTCTGCCAATCTTGGATGCAGAGAGCATCTTCAAAACTCTAGTAATTGAGCCGCTTTCCATAAGAAATAATTTGGTTCAGCCCACAGAAAAGCGGAACCCAACGGTAGCAGGTTCCGCTTGCACCAAGTCAGCTAACTAGACTTACCCAAAAGAAAGGCCACAAAAAAATATTGATTTTGACTACTTACAAGTCGTGAGAATACTTAGCGCCCCGATAAGTTAGTTCCACTTTGCCGTGCTCTTGATGAGAAACCGCAAACTTTTTGCGCGTCAGGCGGGCACCCCGATAGGTCCCAATTTCCTCAACTGCTTGCTCCTGCAGTGGAGAAAGATTAGCTTCGTAGTTGTGGCCACGGTATGAAAGTTTCATGACAATAGCTCCAAATGAAGGGATTTTGCAAACTTTTAATCGTAAAACTGTAATTGCTTATACAGTTCTCTTCATTATTGTATGGTGCCAAAAGCAGTTTGACAGTCTTTGATTGTTAATTTATGTCTGCGGATTGAGACGGCCTGCTCTAACCCTGCGGAGGCTAGAGTAGCCAGTCAAGCCAGCTGTTTATACTGAAAGGCGTTTAACTGTTGGGAACGGCAAAGGGGGAAATGTGCCCGATCGCATTTTGTTTTGGCATCGTCGCGATTTACGAATTAGCGACAATCTGGGCTTGGCCGCGGCCCGCGCGCGATCGCCCCAGGTTACGGGCGTTTTCTGTCTTGATCCGCATATCCTCGACGGCGATGATGTCGCCCCGGCGCGCGTCACTTATATGATGGGCTGCCTGGCAGAACTCCAGCGACGCTATGCTGAAGTGGGCAGTGAACTGCTGATACTTAAAGCAGAGCCGGTCAAGGGCATTCCTGCACTGGCCCAAGCAATCGCGGCCACAGCAGTGTATTGGAACCGCGATGTAGAGCCGTACTCCCGCGATCGCGACGCTCAAGTCGCCGATGCTCTGAAAGCCGTCAGCATTGAGATTAAGACTACCTTTTGGGATCAGCTTTTGCAGGCTCCAGGCACGGTCGTGACTCGTTCAGATAACACTCCATATACCGTTTACGGTCCCTTTTGGAAAAATTGGATTAAGCAGGAAAAAGTAGCCCCCGCGGCAACCCTAGAGTCCGCTGAAGGGCTCTCGGCTGAGTTGAAACAGCAGGCGCAGAAAGCCGGCGCGATCGCTCTACCCAGCGCCTCGGATCTCGGTTTCACTTGGGAGGTGCCACTTTTGTTGGAGCCCGGAGAGTGGGCTGCCCACAAGCAGCTAGAGCAGTTTTGTGACGAAGACCGCCACATCACTGAATATGACGAGCAGCGTAACTTTCCTTTCGTCGATGGCACTTCGCGACTAAGCGCGGCCATGAAATTTGGGGCGATCGGCATTCGGACCGTTTGGGCTGCCGCCGCCGCTGCCTACAGCCGCTGCCGCAGCGACGAAACTCGCCGCAACGTCCAGACTTGGCAGCAGGAATTGGCCTGGCGTGAGTTTTACCAACACGTGATGTACTTTTTTCCCGAACTGGCAGACGGGCCTTACCGCGCCCCCCTTAAAGGCTTTCCCTGGGTGAATGACAAAACCCAGTTTCAGGCCTGGTGTGATGGTCAAACCGGCTATCCCATTGTGGATGCCGCGATGCGCCAGTTGAATGAAACAGGCTGGATGCACAACCGCTGTCGCATGATTGTGGCGAGCTTTTTGACCAAAGACCTGATTATCGACTGGCGCTGGGGTGAAAAGTATTTTATGCAGAAGCTCTTTGATGGCGATCTGTCGGCCAATAACGGTGGCTGGCAGTGGAGTGCCTCTAGCGGGATGGATCCGAAGCCACTACGCATTTTTAACCCGGCCAGCCAAGCCCAGAAGTTCGACCCTGATGGAGAGTATATTCGCCAGTGGGTGCCCGAAATTCGCCATCTTGACACCGGAGAGCTAGTCACGGGGAAAATTTCTGAGGGGGAACGTGATCGCGCCCGATATCCCCGCGCCATTGTTGACCACAAACAGCAGCAGGCCAGTTTCAAGGAAAAGTATAAAGCGCAAAAGGCAGGAAGCTGAGTCGCGTCACTTCTCTGTGAACTTTTATTTAACACCTGGAACAACAGCAGTTGCAGTATGTTGAAAAAGAATTATAGTATTTATGTACCATAATTCTTTCGGGCATGAGTGCGCGTCCTGGCAATTCGTCTTCCCAAAATTCCCAGCCCCCGAGGCTCGATCAGATCTATTCCCAGCATTATCAGAACTGCCAAACCTCCCATCGCGATATCGTCATACAGCGGCCAAAGTCTTCTAGGGCAAAGCCATTATTCCCCCTATCCAAGCGATCGCTGGTGGCAGGCGCCACTGGATTGCTCTCGTTGATGGCCATTATTGGAGGAGTCATAGAGCTGTGGCAGTCGCCCGTGCAGGTGGCGGCTCAAGTAGCTGAGGCCCCGGTTGCCAGTAATGTCGAAGCGATCGCTCAAAATCCAGCCACTCCTTGGAAATCAGCCTCTTTTCCGGTGGAAGATTTCATCGCCTACACGTCACCGTTTGGCTATCGTCAGCATCCCTACGGCGGTCGTCGATTTCACTATGGACTGGACATTGCGGCCCCGATGGGCAGCTATATTCGCGCTTGGTGGGAGGGCACTGTGGTCGAAGTCTCAGATGACACCGCCTGTGGCACTAGCGTCGTGATTGAGTCTTACGGATGGCTGCACATTTACTGCCATATGCAGGGATATGTTGTGATTGAAAAGGATGGCGATCGCTGGTTAGTAGACTCTGCCGGCGGCATTCAGATTCGCCAAGGAGATTGGGTTGCCAGCGGTCGGCGCATTGGCCGGGTTGGCATGACCGGTCGCACCACTGGCCCACACTTGCACTGGGGCTTGAAATATCAGGGCAGTTGGATTGACCCAACGGTGATCATCAAAGCAATGGCCGAATCGTGACCATTTCCCTTTGGGGCAAGTTGAAAGCCGCAGGCCGCACTTGGTTATTTGAGGCAGCGGTCTCCTGTTAATAAGAGGCGCTGCTGCTTCGGTCCCTGAAGCTTACCTGAGAACCCTCAGATTGATTCTACAGCGCCCCCTCTGGGCCACTCTCGGCTCAAAGTCGCTTGCAGCAAGGTTCCCGACATTATCCCGTCAGCACTCTGCTGCCAGGTGTCAGTCGTGACCGTGACGGTACAGGTGCCACTGCCAAGCGTGAGCAATAATCGATTCCAGATCAGCATATTGAGGATTCCAGCCAAGCTGCTTGTGCGCTTGGGCGCTGCTGCCTATCAACCGGGGAGGGTCCCCGGGACGGCGATCGCGCTCTACGGCCACAATCTCTTTCCCGGTTACTCGGCGAGCGGTTTCGATGACCTCACGCACGGAGAAGCCATTGCCGTTGCCCAGATTAATAAAGGTTGTATCGCCGCCTTTCATCAAATAGTCCACTCCCAGAACGTGAGCCGAGGCCAAATCCGCCACGTGAATGTAGTCGCGAATGCAGGTGCCATCGGGAGTGTCGTAATCGGTGCCAAACATAGCGATGTTTTCTCTCTTACCCAAAGCCGTTTGCAGCACCAGCGGAATCAAATGGGTTTCGGGTTGGTGATCTTCTCCTAAACGACCGCTAGGATCAGCCCCTGCCGCGTTGAAATAACGAAACACCACAGCGCTAAATCCATAGGCATGGGAAAAATCCTTTAGCATTTCCTCGACCATCAGCTTGCTAGAAGCATAGGGACTGATGGGATTTTTAGGATGATCCTCCGGAATCGGTACCGTTTTAGGCGGGCCATAAATGGCGCAGGTGGAAGAAAAGACAAACTGTCTGACGTCCGCCGCTAGCATCGCCTCCAGTAGGGTTAGGGTGCCAGTGACGTTGTTGTAGTAATATTTAGCCGGTTTTTGCACCGATTCTCCAACGGCAATGTATGCGGCAAAGTGCATTACCGCTCCAATTTCATAGGTTTGAAAAATTTGGTCGAGCAGGTCGCGGTCGGTAGTTTTTCCCTGAATTAACTCAGCCTTGAGGTGTTGTTTGACCAGCTCTTCATGACCATGTTCTAGGCTGTCTAAAATTATGACTGGAAAGCCTGCTGCTTCCAAAGCCAGGACGGCATGGGAGCCAATGTAGCCAGCGCCGCCAGTAACCAGAATTTTTGGTTTATCTGTTGTCATCCCGATTTTGCTCCAGGTATTTTCCCGCCCAGGGCCGCTGGAATCGCGCCCCCTTAGGGCTTAACAGTTGCTGTTGTGAAATGAATAGGTGAATTTTATAAGGCACTGGTGCTTAGAACGCTGTTTCTGATATCGCTAGCCCCATTCCAGCAGAATAGGCGCGAGTAGATTGGCGTTATTGTCAGTGGCCAGTCAAATGAACCGTCATCGTCGCCTCAACGGCCTGACGCCGATTTTTTGACGGCCCGCCTTTAACATTCCCGTAAATGCACTGAGAAGTTTAAGTCGGCGTAGAAATTACCAAATTGTCCCGATGTACAACCGTGTCTCCGCTCTCATAACCGAGGATTTGGGAGATTTTGTCTGACTGCCGACCCATGATCTTGCCCAAATCTCCATAGCTGTAGTTGACGATGCCTCGCGCAATTTCGTTGCCTTGAGCATCACAGAGCTGTACCGCCGATCGCGGCTCAAACTCCCCCTCAATTTCGGTGATGCCTGCTGGCAGTAGAGACTTGCCCCCCTGCTGAATGGCTCTGACGGCACCCGCATCGAGATAAAGCTTGCCAGCCGGAATCAGGCTTTGGGCAATCCACCGTTTACGGGCATTGGCCACTGTCTGCTTGGGCGAAAACTGGGTTCCCAATGATTCTCCTGCGAGAATCTTGACCAGATTGCCCGGCTGCTTACCGTCAGTAATCACGGTGCGGACGCCCGCATTCGCAGCGATGCGGGCGGCTGCAATTTTAGTCAACATGCCGCCAGTGCCCCACTGGCTACCGCGATCGCCAATCTTCACCTGTAAATCATCCAACTGTTCCACCTGCTCGACGATGTGAATCGGCTGGGCATCAGGATTGGAGCGGGGATCGGCGGAATAAAGGCGATCGACATCGGTGAGCAAAAATAGCCAGTCAACTCCTACCAAGCTGGCCACCTGAGCCGATAGGGTATCGTTGTCGCCAAACTTCAGCTCCTCAATTGCGACCGTGTCGTTCTCATTCACAATCGGGATGACGCCAAGCTGCAGCAGCTGCCGAAACGTACGGTAGCTATTGACGTAGCGCGATCGCTGCACCAGATCCGTGCGGGTGAGAAGGACTTGGGCGATGGGCTGATTTAGCGAGGTAAAAAAGTCGTCGTACACGCGCATTAGTCGTCCCTGACCCACTGCCGCGATCGCCTGCTTCATGGAGATAGTTTTAGGGCGCTCGGCCAAATTGAGGCGGGCACAGCCCACTCCCACTGCCCCTGAAGACACCAAAATCACCCGATGACCCGCCAGCTGGAGCTGGCACAGGGTCTCGACGAGGGTCGCAATGACGGCGATTGCCAGATGCCCGTTGGGTTTGATCAAGCTTGACGTGCCGATTTTAACGACTAGGGTTTGGGGTTTCACCGCTGCATGCCTTTGCCCGCTCAAGCAGACATCATAGGACGAGGCGAGCCGCCGCCAAAACTTTTAAAGCCTTTCACCGGCAAAGCTTCTGACCGACTAAGTCTCACCAATAATGCTGATCCGATTTTATCGAGTTGGAGAGAATTGCCCGCAATCTCCCGACATCGATCCGTTGCGGCGCTGACGGCACCCGACGTTCAGCGGTGAGCCGCGTCACGGAATGATCGCCCAAAAATCTCCGCCTAGCCGGATAGGCCCCGCCTGCAACTGCACCCGCGCGATTTTCAGCCGGCACCGCCGCCCCAACTGTTGCAAGATAGAACAGTAAACATAACTACAAATCATTATCACGATGAGCTTACCGCCTCTGATTCCGCGCGCTACTCTGTTTGGCAACCCCCAGCGCACCCGTCCGCGCCTCTCCCCAGACGGCAAGTATCTGGCCTATATTGCCCCCGATGCCAATAACGTTTTGCAGGTGTGGCTACAGGATTCGAGCAGTAGCGATCGCCAGCTTACCCAAGACAAAAAGCGCGGCATTCGGTCATTTTTCTGGACCTATCAGGAAAACCGCCTGATTTATCTGCAAGATGCCGACGGCGATGAGAACTTTCACCTATATCTAGTCGATATTGTTACTGGCATGGTTCGTGACCTGACGCCTTTTGAAGGCGTCAAAGCCAGCCCCGTTGACCTTGATCCTGACTTCCCTGACTCTGCTCTAGTCAGCCTCAACCTTCAGGATCGGCAAAAGTTCGATGTCTACCGCATCAATCTCACCACAGGAGCAGTGGAATTCAACACTGAAAATCCCGGCAATATCGTGAGCTGGACGGCTGATGCCCAGTTTCAAATCCGGGCGGCCACTGCCGCCACCCCGGATGGTGGCTCTGAGCTGCTCTACCGCGCGACTCCGGAAGCGGACTGGGAAAGTCTGCGCCGTTGGGGACCCGATGACGAAGGTGGCGCGGTGGGGTTCTCTAAGGAGGGCAATACGCTTTACGTTGTCGGCACCCACGATGCCAATGCCCAACGCTTTATTGCCCTCGACCTAGCGACTCGCACTGAAACCATTATTGCTGAAGACCCACAGTACGACGTCGGCGGCGTCGAGAGCCACCCCACCGAGCGCACGATTCAAGCGGTTTCTTTCTATAAAGACAAAGAAGAATGGACTATTCTTGACGAATCCATCCGCCCCGATTTCGAAGCGATCGCTCAGGTACGTCGCGGTCAATTTGCCATCGGCTCCCGCACCCTGGCCGACGACAAATGGCTGGTCGCCTATCTCACCGATGATGGTCCGGTGTATTACTACCAGTATGATCGCGCCAGCAAATCTGCTACTTACCTCTTCAGCAACCAGCCGGATCTAGAGGACTTGTCCCTAGCGGCAATGAAGCCGATTGCTTATCAAGCCCGCGATGGCCTAACGATTCACGGTTATTTGACGCTGCCGGTGGGGGTCGAGGCCCAAAATCTGCCGACGGTGCTGTTTGTCCATGGTGGGCCTTGGGCGCGCGATACCTGGGGCCTCAATCCGCCCGTGCAGTGGCTGGCTAATCGAGGCTACGCGGTGCTCCAGGTGAACTTTCGCGGGTCTACGGGCTACGGCAAAGAGTTTGTCAACGCGGGCAATCGCCAGTGGGGCAAAACCATGCACGATGATCTGATTGATGCCGTGGATTGGATTTGCGGTCAGGGCATCGCCGATCGCAGCAAAGTGGCGATTATGGGCGGCTCCTATGGCGGTTACGCCACGCTCGCTGGGTTAACCTTCACCCCCGAAGTGTTTGCCTGCGGCGTCGATATCGTGGGACCGTCAAATTTGCTGACGCTGATTCGCAGCGTGCCTCCCTATTGGCAACCGATGATGGCGATGTTTGCCCACCGCGTCGGCGATATTGACACGGAAGAGGAGATGCTGAAGGAGCGATCGCCCTTGTTCTCTGTCGACCGCATCCAGAAGCCACTGCTCATTGGTCAGGGCGCCAACGATCCGCGGGTCAAAGAGGCGGAAAGTGAGCAGATCGTTGAGGCCATGCATCAAGCTGGGAAGCCGGTCGAGTACGTTCTCTACACGGATGAAGGCCACGGATTTGCCCGTCCAGAAAATCGCCTGCACTTCTACGGCATCGTGGAAGAATTCCTGGCGAAATACATCGGCGGTCGAGCTGAACCCGCTGCGGAAATTGCGGGACACTGCGGTGTTGTGAAATAGCACCGCCTAAGGCGCG
>JBCCNE010000150.1:0-9617 GCA_039026015.1 Cyanobacteria bacterium P01_C01_bin.70
AAATGATGTGGGCAGTGACATAAACTCCGTGGTGCCAGTTGCCACCGATATCACTGCTGGCATCAACTTGGTCATAGGGGATATCAGCCGTCTTGAGGGCCTGAGCGATGCCTAAGCCGACGAACCCGGCCCCAATAACTAATTGTTTGTGTCGGGTCTCATTCATAAAGAAATGCTGGCTCTATCTACACGCACCGAATTAAAGCTAGTAGGCAATGCCCATCCGACGAAATATCCAGGCGATCGCAACAATGTTTATCTCAAAAGGGGTTTTGCATCAATTGATGACGCGCCTTAGCATACTAGTTCATCTTCCTTAAGGGTTGAGCCGCCCTAGCCAGCCAAGAGCAGCCGGGAAATAGCGTTTTAGCCACTGCCCAACGAGGGCAAATTGATCAGGAAATACCTCATTCTGGTTGCGTTCGATCGCTCGAATTGTTTTGGACATAATCTTTCTGGGGTCAGTGGTGAGGGCTGGCGGTAAGTCTCTTTCGAGCTCAGCAAAACGGCCAAACCGAGGAGCGCTCAAGAGCGGTGTCCGGCTAAAGAATGGATAAACGGTGGTCACTCGTACATTGTGAGGCACCAGTTCATAGCGCAACCCCTCACTGAAGCCCCGGAGTCCATATTTGCTGGCGGCATAGGCGGCTAGTCCAGGAGTCGCAATCCAGCCAGCCAGGGAAGAAATATTGACAATATGTCCCTGTTTGCGGGCCATCATGTCTTTGGCAAATAAGCGACTCAGACGCATAGGCGTCAGTAAATTAATCTGGAGCATGTTTTCCCAACGGTCAGCGGGGAGGTCAACCATATTGCCCAGAAGGGCCATCCCGGCATTGTTAATCACCACGTCAGGAATCACGTTGAGCTGCTGAGTCGCGCTGTAGAGAGTCTCGCAGCCGACAGCATCGGCCAAATCTATCTCTAAACAGGCCAATACTTGACTCGGTTTATCCCGATGAGCTTGATCGAGGGATGGCAGCATTGCCGGCAGGTTCGCGGCGGGATGATCCGTCAGAATCAGCTGACTGCCTTTCGCTAAAAGTTGACGGGTCAGTTCTTGGCCAAACCCGCCCCCGGCACCGGTAATGAGAATTGTTGCGGCTTGAAGTTGAGACATAAGGGGGATGAGACAGTCAAAACCCTTATCTTAGGAGCTGTTGGTGGCTGTTTTAATATCCTCGACAATTGCCGTAACGGCAGCGGCAGCACTGGAACAAAAGCGGGGAAAACTCAAAAATGCATGCACCATACCGGGATAGTCTTTGTAGATAACGGTTACTCCTGCTGCAGTGAGTTGTTCTGCAAACGCCTTAGCTTCATCATGCAGGGGATCGTATTCGGCTGTCAAAATAAAGGCTGGCGGTAGCTGCTCCAAAGACTCTGCCAGTAGGGGGGAAAAGTAAGCCTCCTGGATATCAGCTAAGGTTTTCATATACTGAGCCCGAAAAAAATGAATGGCGGTTTGAGTCAGCAAGGGGGCTGCTGCATAGCGTTGATGTGAAGGGTAGGATAGGGTGCCGTCCACCGCCGGATAGAGTAATACTTGCCGATAGATTTTGGGGCCGGCCTGGTCGCGGGCCATGAGGCACACTGCTGCTGCCATATTGCCTCCGGCACTATCTCCCATCACGATTAGTTTTTGAGCGTCTACTCCGAGCTGCTTGGCCTGTGCTGCTGCCCAGAGAACGGCATCGTAGCAGTCTTCTAAAGGAATCGGGTACTTGTAGCGGGGGGCCAATCGATAGGCAACGGCGATGATTAGCGCGCCTGTGCCGTGGGCAATTTGTCGACATAGGCGATCGTGGGTTGCCAAGCTACCGGTTACCCAGCCGCCACCGTGAAAAAAAACGATTAAGGGGATATCAGCATCTAAACGAGGATAATAAAGCTGCACGGGAATCGGGCCGTGACGTCCAGTCAGCGTCTGATTAACAACGCTTGGTAGTGACAGTTTTGGCCCCAAAAACACCCAGGCTAAAATGCCCTCTAGTCGGTCGGCGTTACGTCTTTCAATGTCTGGCAGGCTAAGTTGGTAGATGGGCTTTTGCCGCTTGAGCAGCCAGCTAAGGATGCGAATACCGAGTTCAGGGGTCATGGTTTAGGCGGTATGAATTGTCGGTGAGTTGGGTTAAGCCTCCTAGGGGCTGTCATCATTTAGAGCCTGAACCCTTATGCTGAGAGCGGTTCAGCTCCTAGCTGGTTTTGTGGAGCGGGCGCGGTAATGCTTATGCTGCAAGGCTTTCGAGTTTAATTGATGACGCGCCCTAGCGCTTTGCCTGTAGCTTCAGAAATTCAGGCCGCATCTCTGGGATGCTTGAGACTGGGTTTTAGAGTGAGTCATCAATTAATGCTAGAAACTTTGTGAGATCAGCATTATCGCGCCCGCCCTGACTTTATAACCCTCTTGAGTCAAAGTCGCCAGAGAATAAAAAGACAACTCGTTTCTGTCTATTCTCATATTTTTGCTTAGTGGAAAGATTAAGCTTGTCCACGAGGAATGGGCGTTTCAGATATTCTCCTGCGAGAGTGATATATGAGGGATAAGCTAAGGGGCTGCCCTGTGGCTGTCGAAATCTGCGATATCTAAATGATGACAGCTCTAGAGCCGTAGACTAAACGAAGGCTACTGAGCAAGTAGCTGGTGCAGCCATCGACAACAATAATTTTCATGGATCATGACGCTTCCCGCTACGATTTGGTCGTTTTTGGCGCCACAGGATTTGTGGGCCGTATTCTCTGCCAGTATTTGCTGCAGCAAGTTGGGGTCAATGACTCGGTGGCGTGGGCGATCGCCGGGCGTTCCCAAGCTAAGCTGGAGGCCCTGGTATCGGCCCTGGGGCCTGGAGCCGAGCACTTGCCCCACATCATTGCCGATGCTGCCGATGAGGCGAGCTTGCGACGCCTATGCGCTCAAACTCAGGTGGTGATCTCCACCGTTGGCCC
This sequence comes from Cyanobacteria bacterium P01_C01_bin.70, assembly GCA_039026015.1. GTDB lineage: Bacteria > Cyanobacteriota > Cyanobacteriia > Phormidesmidales > Phormidesmidaceae > Halomicronema. The sequence goes on from JBCCNE010000150.1 coordinate 2,947, forward strand.
TTATGCCTTGTATGGGGAGCCGTTGGTTAAAGTTTGCACTGAAACCGGCACCGACTACTGCGATCTAACCGGGGAGCCCCAGTGGGTGCGTCAGATGCTTCACCGCTATAACGCCAGTGCTCAGCACTCCGGGGCGCGGATTATCCACTGCTGTGGGTTTGACTCAATTCCCTCTGATTTGGGCGTTTATTATCTGCAACAGCAGGCAAAACAAGCGTTTGGACAACCGTGCGATCGCATCAAAATGCGGGTTAAAGCGGCCCAGGGTGGTCTCTCCGGCGGCACCGCCGCCAGCGGCATCAATGTAATCAAAGAGGCCAGTACCGATCCGACTCTGCGCCAGGAACTTGACGATCCATATTCGCTTTGTCCCGATGGCAGCCGGCGCTCAGAGCATCCCCCAACGCTGATTCCGGTGCAGTACGATGAGGTCTCTCAAAGCTGGGTGTCGCCTTTTATCATGGCCGCTATCAACACTCGAATCGTGCTGCGGTCGAACGCCCTGCTAGATTACGCCTACGGCCAGCACTTTCAATATGACGAAGCGCTCCTCACCGGGTCGACCGCTGCCGGTTGGTTGGCGGCCCACGGCCTCAATGTGGGGTTGGGTGGGATAGCTGCGGCTATGGCCTTCTCGCCAACCCGTTGGCTACTGGAAAATACGATGATCCCGAAACCGGGGGAGGGGCCGAGTCAGGCAGCCCAGGAGCAGGGGTTTTATGATTTGCGGTTCTGGGGCGCCACCGCCAGTGGCCAGACGATGCAAGTCAAGGTGACGGGCGATTGCGATCCAGGCTATGGATCGACGGCCAAGATTTTGGGCCAGGCGGGGCTGTGTCTAGCGGAGGATTTTCCTCCGGCGGCTAAAGCGGGGGGATTTTGGACCCCGGCCTCGATATTTGGCGAGGTGTTGATCGAGCGCTTGATGAAAGCGGCGGGGCTGACGTTTGCGGTGTGCTGATAGCAGTTCCCAGCGTTTGGAGCCTACGAGGCGGCAGCCGTTAGACTGAGATCTTGCACCAGTACGCCAGTGTCTTGCAATGGCCCCCTTAAATCTCCCAACTCTGGAGGACTTCAACCTCAGCCCCTCCCAATTTCTATCCATTAGTCAAAACTCTGGCAAAGCTAATGGTGTCCAGGTTTGTGACTGTCGCTGGCAGCGGGTCGCAAGACGGAGATTTGGGGCTCCGCTGCAGTCTTCTCTGGGTTTCCCCCCAGCCCCCCCTCGACCAGGACGAATCTGCCGTCCTGGACCTCGCAGAAAGAGAGATCTGTGAGCAGTGCTGAAACTCTTGCCATCGGATGAGTGAGGTGGCGACGCATTTTTCTTACGCAACCGAATCGTAAAATCCTTGATATACAGACAACAGAGCGACTTAATATAGAACGGATAGTAAATTTGAGGAGGGCAAGGGAGCCAAACCGGGCAATGTCAGCTCAACTGCAAGATCTGAGTTAAAGGTATGTCACAAGCCTAACGTTTGAGAGTGGTTTCTAAAATCAGGCTGGCATTACGAATTGCGGGCAATTTGCTGAGCCACGGTACCCAACGGTAAAAACCGATGCGCTCAGGATAGCCACAGTTTTCTTGCACCAGCGATCGCACCTGCACCAACGACAGCCCCATAGCCGCTACATCCTGTTCATTTTTGACGAACCACCTTAGCGGGGCATTCAGTTGAGCCAGCTGTTGAGCGCCCTTGCTTTTAGGGGACCCCCCCACCACATCTAAGACAAAAGTTGCCCCTGGAAACCGCTGTTTTAGCTGATCGACAAGAGACTGAACTTGACTAGCCTCAAAGTACATCAGCAACCCTTCTGCCATAATCAGCAGGCTGGTAGGCGGGCCCTCAGGCAGCTCCTCCATCCAGCTAAAGTCCATCACCGATCGACTCAAAAACCGATGGTGGTCCGTTGCCGTATCCAGCTGTTGCCGCAGGGTGGTGACTTCGGGGAGATCCAAGTCAATCCAGGTGCGGCAGTTCTGGCCAATGCGATGATAGCGGGTGGATAGGCCCGCCCCCAACTCAACCACAACAGCGTCAGCATGGGCCGCCAAGTGACGCTGGGTGATCTGGTCAAAGATCTGGGCTCGCACTGCCCACGACAGTTGGGCAAGGGACGTGTAGAAGCCGTCCAGTTCTGGATCCCAGGTGAGCGATCGCCACCACTCAGCCACCACCGGGTCGCGAAAAATGCCATCAGGATTCTGATGCTCTTCGACTCGCGCTCGGGTTGTCATCAGCATCGTGCGAGGTACGCCCGCTAGGTTTGAATCGGATGAGCCAACCATAAATTCTTTTCTCCAAAACTAAGGGTTGGAAGGTAAAACCAAGCGAAATGTCAGAAAGGATGATGCAGAGGCGTCACGATCCGCCAATCAGTCAATCCCCTCAAGCTTCGTTGCGCTAACGCCGTTATGCAGTATCACCATTACCATTCGAAAGACACGCGCGTTGGCCGTAACCAGACAACCAGCTTCGGCTATCCGCTCCATTTCTGCCGCAATTGTCAGCGTAGCTTTAACTGGGGAACGAGCACGCCTTGCAATCACCTCGAAGTGCCGACCGAGCACGAAAAGACCGCACCAAAAGCTTCATTGTTGCAACAGAACCAAAAGAAGTGCGGCCCACGTTACGCTGCCTTCACAAACATGACTCAGAATGAATGCTAGGGCACGTCATCAACTAAAGCCAGAAGGCTGGCGGCATCAGCATAGCAGCGCCCGCTCCGCAGAAACTACTAGGGGCTGAATCGCTTTCCGTATAAAGACTTAACTGCTAAATGATGACAGCCCCTAGTGTATCCATCAAAATCCCAGTGATGAGCCCATAGCACGACTGCGCCAGTAAGCCACTAGCATCAAGACCGCAATTAGGCTCAAAAGTATCGATGTCCCGACGCGATTGCCCTGGCTCACCTGGATGCCGAGGAATAACCAGGCAAACAGTGAAACGAAATCGATGCTTCCTAAGATCAGGTCGCGCTTAACATCTTGGCGTTTACGCCGGATGAGGTTCTTAATCGAAATGGGGCGAGCGCTCCACAGGCTTAAAAGGGCATGACAAGTGGTCGCTCCCAGAAATACGGCCAAAGCAGGCAACCAGGGCTCACCTCGCAGCATCAATGTAAAAAACAGCGGCGACAATAAGAGCCAGACAGGCAATAGCACCGCCAATAGTTTGAGACGGCGCAAAGTGGTCCCCTCGACTGGTGCCGATCGCAATAAATCAGAGGCTTCTTCGCCAGCAATACAAATGAGAGCAAGTTGACTGGTCAGAGAAATGCCCACGACGGGACCAGCAGAGGCTATTAGTGTGTTGGGGGCAGCGATCGCAGTATCTCCGCCCCCCCGCAGCAGGGATACCGCAATCGGGATTAAAAACAAGACCGATAAAGCTGTTCTTGAGAGCAAATACGGATTGCGCCGGATAATTCGCCACTCTTTAGAAAGGACAACTCGGCTCAATTTACTTTTGAACTGAGTGACCGATGCCGCTGATTTGCGTCGTTTCGCAGTGAACGACTGCTGCGTACTCTCGACAAAGGTCCGGTACAGCATGGCGATCGTGAGCCACGGAATCACCACACTGACCAATACCGTGAGCAATGCCGCGCCGGGATCTAGAAAAATTGCTCGGGCGGGGAACCAAAGCCAGCTATTTGCGCCAAGAATTGCGTCTTCTCCCTCAAAAATCCCAAATAATGTATTCCAAACTCCGGTATCCTCTACCGCTGGCCCAATCAGATTAGGAAGCTGCGCTATAAGGAAAAAAGACAGTCCCAATACGGAAGCTAATATCTGGCTGGTAACACGGGCTTTTGGGGCTCCCATCAGGTGGACTAACCACAGCGTTATCACCATGGCCAGACTCGTCGCCACTAAACAGATGCCGGCCAGGGCGATGTAGATGCCAAGCACTTGAAAGAGCCCTAACACCAGCGCAAATAGGCTGGGTAAAACGAGAAAAACGCCAATGCTTAGAAAGATTTGCAGGGAAACACCGATGAGACGACTTGCAAAAACGGTTTTGCCAGAAACTGGTGACGCGATTAACAAATCCAGGTCGCCTCGGTCAAAGACAGCCGTCAGACTTTTGGGAATGGCCTGCATAAATGCCAGGTAAAAAATGAAAAAACAAACCAACACCGCACCCCATAAAACGGGGTCAGCCAAGGGGGTAATCCCTAACGTTTGGGCGATGCTGCCAGAACTGCCAGAATCGGCACGTTGTAGTGAAAGCGATAGGCCCAGCAGCAGCATGTAGGGCAATCCAAACAGGAGAGCTAGCGCCAAGATCAGCCATTTGCCGCGTAATTCTCGCCACCATAGGCGAATTTCATGACGTAACAGCCAGGGCAGTGAGCCTACTTTTAATCGCATCTAGGGGGTTCTTTGTAAATCCTTGTCTTGATTTTGGAGCAATTCTAAAAACACCGCTTCTAAACTGCCGCCTTCTTCGCCACTGCGGGCTTGTAGGTCATGCAATGTGCCTTCAGCGATGAGCTGACCATGATCGATAATGCCAATCCGCTGAGCAATTCGCTCGGCAACTTCTAATACGTGGGTAGTCAGAATCACTGTGTTGCCCTGATGCACATAGTTAAGCAAGATATCCTTCACCAATCGAGCCGCTCTGACATCAAGTCCTGAGAGAGGTTCATCCATCACAATCACTTTGGGCTGGTGGATAAAGGCCCCGGCCAGCGCTAGCTTTTGTCTCATCCCCCGCGAGAACGTTTCACAATAATCGCCTCGCACATCCCACAGACCTAGCTGCTGCAGCAATTCAGTTGCCATTCCTTGGGCTTTTTGAGCAGGTATATTCCAGAGTCCAGCCACAAATTCTAAGTACTCCAAAGGTCGCAGCTTGTCATATAGCAGCGGCTCTTCTGGCAGATAGGCCAAAAGCTGTTTCGCAGCTTTGGGATTGCGGGTGATGCTGCGATCAAATATCAGGACATCGCCAGTATCAGGCTTGAGTAGACCCGCGACCATCCTCAAGGTCGTGGTCTTACCTGCTCCATTCGGGCCTAGAAAAGCATACATTTCGCCCTGATAAATTTCTAAGTTGAGCCGATTGACTGCGTGGTGAGTCCCGAATCGCTTAGTAAGTGACGTAATCTGAAGCGCGATCGCCATATGCAGCCTTTCACCTGTGTTTAGAACCTATCAGAGATACTGCTGAACTGAGTTCGGGGGGCATGGGTACTCTACGGAATATTGGTTTTGGCGGAATCCCACCCAATGAGATTGCCTGCTGGGGCGACACGTCAGACGGCTCAACATGACCCTACGATAGCTACTATCGAAGTCGCTGGCACAGTTCAATTGCGTCAAGCTTCTTCCATAGCACTGGCAGGCAGTCCTTATCTTCGCCCAAAAAAGCGCTTAACCATGGAGTGCGATGAAGCGTGGTCGTTTGTGGGGCGCAAAGGCCACAAACGATGGATTGGGCTGGCCCGCCACACCCGCGAAATCGTTGGGGGCTCTAGGACTGCCGAGAAAGCCAGCGGCAGATCCGCCCTAGGGCTGTCACATTTAACGCTCGGATCCTTATGCTGAAAGCATTTCAGCCCCTCGCCGGTTTTGCAGAGCTGGGCGCGGTAATGCCTCTGCAGCAAACATTCTGGATTTAGTTGATGACGCGCCCTAGGGGATTTGATATTTCAGCCATGCCGCAGCGGGTTACGCTGTGGCATGCGGAGAACGATGCCATGGAGCCCGACGACGCAGCGCGCGCTGACCGCTGTATTCCCGAATAGTACCTTAATCACGGCCCAAGAGCTTGACGTCTCACCGGAACAAAATATCTATTCAGAAAGCATATTCCGGGGGTTTTTGCCTCTGTTAAAACAACTGCCGGAGTCAGGATGCTGATTGGGGCAAAAGTTCAATGACAGATTAAGCGGCGATTTTCCAGCCGTGCGATCGCGCCTTCACATCCCACAGTCGGGCATATAGGCCACCCTGCTCGATTAACACCGGGTGCCGCCCCTGCTCGACGACGCGACCCTGATCCAGCACCAGGATCTGGTCGGCAGCGGCGATGGTGGTGAGCCGGTGAGCAATGACAATCAGCGTTTTCTGAGCGCTCAGGGCCTGAATCGCCTGTTGAATCAGCCGTTCATTCTCCGGGTCAATCGATGCTGTCGCTTCATCCAACAGGATGATTGGCGCATCTTTGAGAATGGCGCGAGCAATCGAGATGCGCTGCTTTTCACCGCCCGAGAGAGTTGCCCCGCCTTCACCCACCAGGGTCTGATAGCCCTCTGGCAGGCGCGTAATGAACTCATGGCACTGAGCCGCTTGCGCCGCTGCCATCACCTGAGCCTCGGTGGCGTTTGGGTTGCCAAAGCGGATGTTTTCAAAAATCGTGTCGTTAAACAGATACACGTCTTGAAACACCATCGTCATCTGAGACAGCAGAATGTTAGTAGGGATTTGCCGCACGTCGACACCGCCCAGAGTAACCGTGCCAGAATTCACGTCCCAAAAGCGGGCAATCAGGTTGGTAATGGTGGTTTTGCCGGAGCCGCTGGGGCCGACTAACGCTGTCATCGAGCCGGGGGGAATCTGGCAGCTAACTCGGTCGAGCACAGTCTCGCTATCGTAGCTGAAGCTGACGTTGTGGAATTCAATTGTGGTGTCGCGCAGTGGCTGAGGTTGG
>JBCCNE010000151.1:0-9614 GCA_039026015.1 Cyanobacteria bacterium P01_C01_bin.70
GTCATCGCCGCAGTGTCTTCGAGACCGGCCTCCTCAAAGGCAGCGAAAGCATCAGCACTCAGCACCTCAGCCCAGAAGTAGCTGTAATAACCAGCCGCATAGCCTCCAGCAAAAATATGGCCAAAGGCACACAAGAAGGCATCTTCCGGTAGTGGCTTGAGCACGGCAGTCTTTTGAGCCAAGCGATCGCGCACCGCCCAAATCGTCTCATCGCCACCGGGCTGATAGCGATGATGCAGCTCAACATCGAGCCAGCCAAAATTGACCTGTCGCAAAATCGCGCTACCGGTCATAAAGTTTCGCGCGGCCAAGATCTTTTGATATAGATCTTCAGGCAGCGATTCACCCGTTTCATAGTGGCGAGCCAGCTTAAATAGCGTTTCGCGATGGTAGCACCAGTTCTCCATAAACTGACTAGGCAGCTCCACCGCATCCCATTCCACATTATTAATGCCGGCTGCTCCGGTATAGTCTACGACGGTCAACATATGCTGCAGGCCGTGACCAAACTCGTGAAATAGTGTTTCCACCTCGCGAAAGTTCATCAGACTGGGCTTGCCATCCACGGGTGGCGATTGATTGCACACCAGATACGCCACCGGCAGGCGCACTTGGCCCTTGATCTTGCCCCGATTGACGCAATCATCCATCCACGCGCCGCCGCGTTTCTCCGCTGAACGACTGTAGGGATCGAGATAGAAGTGAGCGATCGCATCGCCGTTTTCCCCTGCCACCTGGAAATAGCGCACGTCCGGATGCCAGACAGGAGCCTCGCCATCGGCAGGCGTAATGGTCACACCAAACAGCCGCTTCGCCAGGGCAAACAAACCATCTAACACCTGGGGCAGTGGGAAATAGGGACGCAGCTCTTCATCATTCAGGCCGTATAGCTCTTCGCGCATCCGCTCTGACCAGAACGGGACGTCCCACTGCTTCAACTCTTCAGTAAAGCCGCGATCGCGGGCAAATTCAGTCAATTCGTTTAGTTCGCGGGTGGCCGCATCATAGCTGGCACTGCGGAGTTCTTCCATTAGCTGCTCCACAGCGGCAACCGAGGGAGCCATCTTCCGGGCAATGCTGAGGTCGGCATAGGTGCGATAGCCCAGCATGCCGGCAACCTGCTGTCGCAGTTCTAATGTGCGCTCAATAATCGGCTGGTTGTCGAGTTCTCCAGCAGCGGCACGACTGATAAATGCCCGATAGACCTGTTCGCGCAGGTCGCGACGACGGCTGTGCTGCAAAAACGGGATGTAGCTGGGATAGTCAAGCGTAATTACCCATGGCCCGTCGGCAGCGGTCGCAGATTCGTGACCGCTGCCTTTGGCGGCTTGGGCCGCTAATCCCAAGAGACTTTGGGGCAGCCCTGCAATGTCATCTGGAGTTTTGAGGAGCAGCTGAAATGCCTTAGTCGCATCGAGTACGTGGTTGGAAAACTTAGTCGAGAGTTCCGCCAGCTCCTGCTGAATTTGATTAAACCGCTCCTTGGCCTCGCCTGCTAGCCCGACCCCAGACAGCTCAGCATCGCGAATGGCCGCTTCGACAATACGCTGCTGGGCAGAGGTCAGACTAGCCCACAAAGCACCTTCCCGAATTTGCTTAAACGCCTCATAGAGCGGCTGGCTCTGGCCTAAACGATTGGCAAACTGCACCAGTGCCGGCTGCACCGTTTCATAAGCCTCCCGCAGTTCAGCACTGTTTTTGACCCCCATCAGATGGCCAACGATGCCCCAGCTCCAAGTCAGGCGTTCTTCAATCTGCGTTAAAGGCTCTACCAAGCCTGACCAAGTAGGCGCAACGGACTGTTCCAGCGCTTCTAGCTCAGCAGCGAGGGTGCTGAGCAAGGCTTCAATACCCGGCACAATATGTTCAGAACGAATGTCGCTAAAGGGGGGTAAGCCTTGACCAATTAGTAGAGGATTCTTTTGCGCAATAGCAGTCATAGCAGTCTCAAGTCACAAAATGTCAGCAGTCAATTACAAAAATGCAGCGACTCTGATATCCATTGATTAACAGAAGATATGGTCTGCTGAAGTGACAGTGATTGCCACCCTAATCTTCGTCGCCCAGAGCCTTTTCACCTTAGCCTAACCACGCTTGCTTTTCACAGCGACAGCAAAACTACGTCGATGGACTGCTTCACGTAAGATGAACTCATTACGAGTTTATATTAGCGTATTCTAACTGAGCAAAGGGCCGTTATAGAATGTCATCACGTCTTCTAAAAATTGAGTGACATGACGTTGAATGTTGGCGATTCGGCTCCCCCATTTGAACTGCCTGATGCCGAGGGCAAGGTGGTCAATTTGGCAGAGCTACAGGGAAAATGGGTAGTGCTGTACTTTTATCCTCGCGACAACACGCCAGGCTGCACGAAAGAAGCCTGCGGTTTCCGAGATGCTTACAGTGAATATCAAGATAGTGATGTCGTAGTGTTGGGGGTAAGCACTGATGACGCCAAGTCGCACACTAAGTTCGCGACCAAGCACAGCTTGCCCTTTCCGCTGCTGGTGGATGAAGGTGGGGCGATCGCTAGCGCATACGGCAGCTATGGCCTCAAAAAGTTCATGGGCAAGGAATACCTGGGCATCAGCCGCAGCACTTTTATCATCGACCCGGCAGGAAAACTGGCCAAAATTTATCGCAAAGTGAAACCCGAACCCCACGCCCAGGAAGTGCTGGCGGATATTGCCGAGCTGTCTGGCGATGTCTAGCGGTCAAATGAGTCTGACAATGGGGCAGCCTTGGCAGCGAGCCGTTCGAGCGCTGCTAGGGCTGCTGCTGCGACGCCCCCTTGTCGGGGTTTGCGTGATCCCCATTTTGCCGGATGGTTCTGTAGTCCTGATGCAGCGCCAAGACTCTGGCCTGTGGGGCTTTCCCGGTGGGCTAGTCGATTGGGGAGAAGACATCGCCACCGCTGCCCAACGAGAACTGGCTGAAGAGACGAGTTTGACCATTGCCCGCATGGGTCGCCTAGTTGGAGTCTATTCTGCTCCACAGCGAGATGCGCGCTTTCACTCCATTTGTGTCACTGTCGAGGTCTTTGTGACCGGAACGCCGCGCGTCAATGACCCGAAAGAGGCGATAGCAGTCAGCGGCTTTCAATGGGCACAGCTCGGAGAGTTAAACTTGGCACACGATCATGCCCAGCATATGCAGGATTATTTGGCTAATCGCACGGTATTAGACTAAAAGTGCCACCGATTATGTCGTCAGATCGGAAACTGGCACATCATAAGCGGCCTGTCCGCAGGGCTTGGCGAGGACAACTGTCGTCTGAGCTCAAAGGATTGCAGTGAAGGACAGCGCGATTACCTGGAATTAACAACGAAGAAATGATGAGTTGTTTTGCTGAGTCAAACATATTTTTAAGCTTGTTAAGCATACATAGAGTTTTCCGCGATCGCCAAAGCTGAGAAAGCTAAACTCGGAAAGAGGAAATCTAGGCTTTACATTCATGGCAATTCCGACCGACTCTAGCTTTCGCTGGGGTGATGTGCTGGCCCAGCGCGATCGCCTGAAACGGTTTAAGGCACATCTCCCTGCTGCCGTCAAAATCTGGCTGAAGGACTGCGAATGGACGCTCATTGCTGAAGCGGGTCAGTCCCGAGTTCCTCTCCTCGTCTTGCGAACTCCAGGGCGTCTTCGACTCCGTCATCCGTTGCTGCTACAGCTGGCTGAAAGCATCCATACTACCTGGGGGCCGATCGATTTCTCGCTCTTTTCAGCTGAATCTCGAGATCCGATTCGCGTTTTGAGTCAAACTCTGGTTGATCTCAATCGCCATCAGCATTGAAACTGCTCACAATTGCCGGACACTGTTAAGGCAAGGCAGTGCCCGAAGGCGAATTTTTACACTCTGAGTTTAGCCTCAGGATTAAACACAATGGTCAAAGTTTACTGATGGCCAATACCGATTGTTCATAATGTAGCGACTTGCCCCAACAATAAACAGTAGCGGGCCACCAGTGCAGTAAAGTACTGAATCTAGGGTGATTTAGGGCGAAAATCTGACGTCAGAAATTTTGACAATTCTTGGCGGTGCTGCTTGATTTGCCGGCATTTACAGCAGAGTGCAAAATGCCGAATTTAAAGCACGGCCACAGAAGGGCGCTTCATCGGTTTTCCATGCCCTACTAACAATCTTTTATGTACAGCAGCTGCTAGCTAAGCATCATTTAATTGATAAAGGCAAATATTTCGGGGCGTGTTGCCAATCAGCCTCAAACCTACAACGTTTCTGACGCTAGTGAGAGAATCAAGAAATCACTCACAGCCCCTACTTCCGAGGTAGGCTTATTACCTTACAAGGTAAGAAAACTCTGTATTTTATTGATTCTAATATGCGAGAACTTAATAATTTAAAGGGTGTTTAACCGTTAATTGATAGCTCTTTGAGGTCATCATAAATACGACTTGCTTTTTGAAGCAAAGACTTTGAAAACGCACTAGTATCTATTTGCTTTGGTCTTGGCCTTCCGATATGGCGGGCGTTTTCAACCAGAGCTTTCGTGTCACTAGCCCTCACCGCATCGGCTGCAGCTTTAAGACCCGCTTCAGGATTTTTGCAGAGAGAATCGTAGTTCAAAAAACTCAGAAAATCACTTTTTTCCTTAAGGAAATGTGCATAACTAGCTATCCAATACTCTAACCAAAAGACGATTGACTCAGCACTCTGGGATTGGCGCCGGTCAAGCCATCCGTCAAAATCAATAGGGCACAAATTCTGCCCAAAATCGTGATGCCCTATAGCCTGCATATACTCTAAGGCAAAGGAATCAGTTTTGTGTATGGATAAGAAATTGAGGTGCTGCTGCAGAAGAGAAGCTGAATGATTCAAGGGATGGCGAAAGGGAATAATAATCGCTGCATCTGGAAAGAGCGCGCCGAGTAATCTGATGCGGGCGATATTAGCGTTATTTTTCGACACGTAGCGTGTAGAGTCTGGCGAGCTTACACAACGCAGTAGGCTAATCTTACGCATGTGAGAGCGAAAGAACTTTGCAAACTCCTCATTTCTTTCGTGGCTCCATGGAATAATTCTATCCGTCTGGTAATGCCTCGGCCAAAATGTCTCCCAAAGGATTTCTTCTAGCGCTTCAGGACTGTCTGGACTAATCTTCATACCGTCACCGTGGGCCCGTTCTTGAGCTTTCACATCGCGCTGAAAGATCTTGGAATAACTGTTCCAAAGACAGGGAATGAGCACAAACGGCATATCCCGATAGCAGTGAGAGGCAAACTCTGGTGATCTGGCAAAACATTCAAGCAGCAAGGTTGTTCCTGCTCGCGGAAGCGCCGTGATGAAAACGGGCCTAGCCGTTTTAAAGTGAGTCAAGCGCTCAGAAAAACGCTGGTTTTCAAAGCCAGCTAGAGCAGTTTGTGCATCGTAAGTTTTAAAGGCAATTTTATGCAGAGTTTGATCTAGCTTTGAATAGCTATTTTTCTCAGATTTAGAGCTAGATATAAAGCGAGATTTCAAATAGAGAGCCAAAAGAAATAAAAGTGTACTCGCAGCTATAAATAAGGGTGAAACGGCTCTATCCGAAACGGCTTTAAGAGAAAGCCACCCGGCTTGTTCGCAAAGCCATAGAATCCCTATCGGCACTAGAAGCGCGATCGCGCCACCACCAGCAAGGAGCAAAAATAAGCCAAATAATTGCTTAGAATTATGCTGAAGCTTAGACTCCTTTTCCTCATCACTCAATCTAGGAGAACTAATAATATCGAGGGACTCAATGGCTATGAATACAACATTCTCACCTCTCTTCACCAGCCCTAGAGCCTGAACTAGAAAGATAAAAATTGCAGCCAGCAGTGCCGCACCGAGCCATGCGCTCATTGGCTTTTTCCTTGCTCTACGCGATCGCGGTCATTTTGCGACTGTTTAGACTTCCGTAAGCGTCGTTTTATGGGATACCATGCAAAGCCAAATATCGCAGCAACAACGGCAATAACAATAGCAATAAGGGCTCCGATTGCCGCTATTCCTGCACCAGGGCCAACATATGCCATGGCGGGCATTTGAAGCAAGATAATTAACAAGCAAGAAATTACGGCTACAGCAAAAAAGGATAAAATCATCATCAACTAATCTCCCAAGAAAGAACCTTTATAAACTTTCCGAAAATGCTTTTCTCTAGGTGACGTTACCAGCCTGTAGCGCATTCAGGAGCTTGTTCCTAATCTACGAAAAGCTCGTTGTACTCTAAGGGCAAACGCTGCACTTCTTCAACGATGCCTACCACACCCTCATCAACATAATTGACATACTCCCAAACCACTTCACCCTGCTGATCAATTTCAAACCCTCTTCCAGACATGGAATCTGTAATTAATAGATTGCCATTTGGCTGCCACTGATGTTTGCCCATAATATTTGTGAAGAAGGGTCTCTCGGGTGTACCTTCAAAAAAAACTTCAGTAGAGTTTTCTCTGGCAGAAAAAATCAGGATACGGCTTTGTTCCTCGTCGGAGTCAAGCGCATTATTACTATTGTTGTCAAAAACCGAGAACGTATTTCCATCAATAAAGTCTGGATCGTGCTGTCTAATAAATTCTCCGATAGTGATAAATTTGATCTTATTACTTTCCGAGTTAAATACAAAAACAGTATTGATGTTACGGAGTGAGACCAGGACATCGCCTTGCTGAAAGAAATCTTCCTCTAGCGTCAGTGGAAATGGTTCAACGTCATTCAGATGGAATATATCGGTGTTTCCTGTTACGTAAGTAGATGTGTTGTCAAGTGTGCCTAAATAGAGCAGCCCAGCATAGCCATTCTCGCGCAAAATATCAGCAACATACCACTCTCTTAGAATCTCTCCGTCCGGAGTGATTTCTAAAATTGTCTCTTCGAAAAATGGTAGTTCAAGATGCGGTAAGCGAGAAATTTCTTCGGTATGATATTTGCGACCAGATACCCATAAATTGCCGTCATCATGTCGGTGCAGTGAATGGTGAGTTATGTAATCTAATCGCCAGACAACCTCTCCATCAGGATTTATACGAATGAGTCCCTTATTCTCAAAGTTGAAGATCAAATCGCCGTTTTCCATCACAACGGCTCCATGAATGTGGGTTCCTGGCCTTTCTTTAGGGATAGATTCTTCGGGTAAGTGTTGCGGATCAGGCCACATCTCAAACCAGCTAATGTTCCAGGAGTGAAGGGTATTACCGTCAAGGTCAATAATCTCTGCTGACAAATTGTGGTCGGCAGCTAATTTCGTAACTAGAGTCAGACCTGGATTGGGTTGATTAGCGGAACTTTCAACTTGGGGAAATGGATTTTCTAAACGCGTGTAATACCAAGGAAGACGACCGGCAAAAGAGTCGCGAACTTTATTAAATCCCGCTTTTGCTTCAATAAAGAATTGATAGGGAAAAATTTCTAGCTCTCGCACGATAAAACCGAAGCAAAAAATAATGAATACGCTTGAGAACCTAAAAGCAAGTAAACTTAATGCCTCCAAGTCGATGCTAGGTAAACTAAGATTTTTTTGAGGCTTAGCCATCGTCTCTTAATTAATAAAAATCTATAGGCAAAGCTGAACGTTAGACTGTGATAAACCTTGTGAGTTCTGTGGCAAACCACTTTGCGCCTCAAACACAGGCCGAAACCCACTCTCTGTATAAGCATTCTCTATGAAATTCATTGATTTATAGAGTAATGTCTTAACAGTAAATCATTTATTGAAATAAGCTTCATGATTTCTGCTCTGTTGGCAAGTAGATTAAAGGATCGAACCCCTTTCAAAAAGAATTAAGGAGTTCACTTCAGCAAATCTTCATCTTTATCAATTAGGGCTAAAGAACGCGAAATCTCTTTGAGTAATCGAGACAATTCTCTCCGACGCTCTGGTGTGCCACTCCCAACGATGAAATGAGGATGCCAGGTGAGGGCAAAGATTCGGGGGCCTAGATTTTGAGCTGAGTGTAGATATGGCGGCGATCGCGAGTGGGTCTCGGAATCGCGCCACTTAATCTGTTTTGTAAGGTCATTTTCAGGGCGGTTCATGCCTTTCAAAGTCTCTGCTTTTGGCTGCAAGGCGATTGAGCTGACACTGCTTTTAAGCTTTACTGGCGATCGCCCAAAGTGGGCAGTACCCGATCAGGCGTTCTCGAGAACTCAGGGCGGTGTTCGGTAAAAACCCATACTGCCTGCTGCACCACTGTGAAGCCCAATTGCCGTGAAAACCAGGTCTTGAGGAGTGGTGTCAGTTGGGAATACTAAATCATCCAGTCGCATCTACTCTATCTGCACAGACTTTGACATTCATCACTCAATGATTGCCTGTAAGCGTTCTGCTGCTGCCGACATGCCTCAACTTTCTCATCCGTGGGTGGCTGCCTGTCCAAATTCTATGACTCCTATCGCAGCGGAATCAGGCCCTAGATTGCTGCTAGTTGATGCGTTGGGTGACCAGTCCCCAACTTTGATGCCAGCCCTGCTAGATTACGGCTTGACAGTCTTTACCGTCGGCACTATCACAGCGGCTTGGGCTTGCGTGACAGCACTACGGCCTCAGTTGGTGCTGTTGACAGTGCCATCGGGAGCAACGGCAGGCTATGAGTTTTGCCGTCAGCTGCACCAGATGCCTCAGACCACCCATATTTCGGTGCTGTTTATCGGGGAGGGGGCAGCAAGGGACGATCGCCTACGAGCTTTTGCGGTGGGCGGCGTTGATTTTATCCCGATGCCCTATTGGCCAGAAGAAGTGGTGGCCCGGCTGCAGCTGCATGTGTCATTTGATCAGGCTCAACTGCGGGTCAGACGGCGATCAAGCCTGATTGCTCCCCCCCAGCGGTATTCGCCCCTGTTGGCCAGTCTGCAAAAAACGCTGCATCAGCAAGCGCTCAAGCTCCAAGACCAAAATGCCCAGCTCCAGCGAGAAATTCACGAGCGTCAGGAAGCGGAGCAGGCGTTGCGCCATGAAAAGCAAAAATCTGAGCAGCTGCTGCTCAATATTTTGCCGGAAGCGGTGGTGACCCAGCTTAAGCAATTTCAGGGTTCCTTAGCAGAGCGATTTGACGAAGCCACTGTCTTGTTTGCCGATATCGTCAACTTCACACCGATAGCGGCGCAATATAGGCCGCTGGAATTGGTGAATCTGCTCAACCAAATTTTTTCTGAATTTGACCGCCTGGCTGAAATTCACGGATTAGAGAAGATCAAGACCATTGGCGATGCCTACATGGCGGTGGGGGGCGTGCCAGTGCCGCAAGCCAATCATGCGATCGCGGTAGCAGATATGGCCCTGGCCATGCAGGCGGCGATTCAAACCTTTAGCCGCGACAAGGAAATTTCCCTGCAGCTGCGCATTGGCATCAATACGGGAAGCGTTGTCGCGGGCGTTATCGGCATCAAAAAGTTTAGCTATGACCTCTGGGGCGATACGGTCAACGTGGCCAGCCGTATGGAGTCTCAAGGCCAACCTGGTACGATTCAGGTCACCGAAGCGACCCATACCCGGCTGCGCCACCAGTTCCAATTTGCCCCAGCTCAAGACATTGAAGTTAAGGGCAAAGGAGCCATGAGAACTTACTATTTGATGGGCCGGTTATAAAGTTTTGGACGCGTCACCTCGCGATACACTATTGGGGTTTACGTGACCGGA
>JBCCNE010000152.1:0-9609 GCA_039026015.1 Cyanobacteria bacterium P01_C01_bin.70
AGCGGCTCCCTTTGAAGAATCTACGGGCGCGATGCAGTATCTTAGTTTTCTGCTGCCGATGATTCCGAGTTCGGGGCTTTTGCGAGACCTGATGGCGCGGGATTTGGGTCTCGACTGGTTCACCTTTGGCTTGGCCTTGTTAAACGGAGCAGTCTACCTGGCAGCAGGACTCTGGATTTTCCGCTGGGCTGAAAAAATGGCGAAAACTCGCGGTTCCCTGAGTGGATACTGATGGTGAGAAGGACATGCCGGAGGAGCGAGGCCTGCTCGATTTATAGCGCTGAAAAGCGCAAAATGTGGCTTGGAGAGAGCCTCGCCATTACACTGACGTCCTAAGGTTGCCGATAATCAAACAAACGTGCACGGCATGGATAATGCCTGTTTCAGCAGTTTGCGGTAGTCGCGATTGTTAACAATGTATGCGCCAAATCGGGCCAAGTGGGGATTCATCATTTGCGCATCAAAAAAGAGATAGCGGCGCGATCGCAAATGCTCTACCAACTTCACCATCGCGACCTTAGACCCCTCGGGAATGCGATAAAACATCGACTCTCCGATAAACGCGCCGCCAATCGTCAGCCCTAGAATGCCACCTGCCAGCTTGTTGTCCTGCCAAGTTTCAAAACTGTGTGCCCAACCGGCCTGATGGAGTTCCCAGTAAATTTCTTTCAAATCATTGGAAATCCAGGTGACTTCGCGATCCGCACAGCCCTCAACAACTGCCAAAAAGTCGCGGCTGACAGCCGTTTGAAAGCGTTCTTGGTTGAGCACTCGGCGCAGCGATTTGGGATAGTGAAAGCGATCGTCTAGCGGAATTAGCGTACGCTGGCGGCTAGAGTACCAGCCCAGCCCGCGGCCATCGTCATCCGACATCAAAAAATAGCCTTTGGCATATCCCTCAATAATGGCGTTGATGTCGTAGTGAGATGGAATCACAATCGCTTTCGCAAAGAATTTATGGGTGAATTAAGCGCCCTGCTGCTCCATTTCCGCATAGGCGGCATACACACCCTGTACGTTATACCAGTTGAGGAAGATGCGCGCGACCTCCAACGCTAGCTGCGGGCGACCAGTATTGATGAGCCACTGCAGCAGCGGTGCCAAAGTATTTTCGTTGAGCCGCCCACCAAGAGACAGCAGCCCCCACAGCACTCGATGCAGCCAGGTCATCTGAATCATCATGCGCACGTCCCAGGTCGGGTGCTTTTGATAAAACAGCACGCCCATCCGGCCTCGCTGAATTTCTTTGTCAATCAGCGACGGAATTTGGTCTAACGAAAACGGCGGGTGCCAGTGATAGCCAACGGCAGCAGGCACTTTTACCAAAGACAGTCCCAAATTTTTGAGCCGCACGCCCAGCTCTAAATCTTCCCAGCCGTAGAGCTGAAACTGTGTATCAAATAAGCCAGCTTCCTCTAGCCAGTGGCGGGCGATCGCCACATTGCCAGTGGCAAAAAACGCCTGTGAATAATCCGTCACTTTAAACGGTTCCGCAGTGGGATTATCAAAATTGCAGGTATTCACCACGCGACCATAGGTAAAGGCGCGATCGCTACCCTTTTCCTCATACGCCCGTTTGAGTGCAGTGCCATGCTGGTGCAAAAAGTCTGGCAGCACCACCAAGTCGCTGTCGATAAAGATAATGATGTCACCCTGGGCTTCGGTGACGCCGAGATTGCGGGCAATTGCCGGGCCTTTGTGATTCTGTTCCAACAGCCGCACATGGGGGAACGCTGCGGCATTTTCCCGGAGCCAACTCACCGTTCCATCAGTTGAGCCGTCATCTACAATCATCAGTTCATAGCCTGCGATCGGGCTATGGACAGGAAGCTGCTGCTGCTCCATTGCTCGCAAGCACTTTTCTAAAATCGGTTGGCGATTGTAGGTGGGAATGACAACGCTGACGAACACAGCACACCTCAAAGCGGCTTTCTCATCCTACTTTAGCGGTAACCGGATGCCCTAGATGAGAAAACCGGACAGCGTTGGAACCAGATGTTGCCTAAGCGAAGAGTCAGCCATTCGCCTGCTCAGCGACCCCGCGACTTAGCGACCCATTTCCCCTCGCCCTGCCGATCGCTAAACCTCGCTGGGCAAAGTGGGCATCTCCTCGCCCTGATACTCCCGCGTCGGTGCCGGGAAGCCGCAGGAAGTCCCGTCGGTGTAGGCAACCTCTGCTTCCCAAGGCAAGCGATAATCCCCCGCTACCATGTCTTTCATATAAGTGTAAGGACAGTCTTGGGCACCGCCCTTGACGGCGACATAGCCGCGATGGCCAAACTGGTAAATATTGTTTTCGACGCTCCAGTATTTGCGAGCTTCCCGCACGAGGTCGGGGCGCACTTCGGCGGTAATAATTTCGTCAGGGCGATGGCTGCCCATCGCTACGGGCTCCCCATCAAAGTTGACAATCATGCCTTCCCCCATCGAGTCAAAAGTGCCGTCGGTGCCGCACATGCACACGGAAGCAGTGACCATTAAATTACAGAAGGCATTGGCTTGGTTGGTGATGCGCCAAGAGTGACGGATGGGAGCCGTATAGCCAGCCGTGCGGATCATGATTTCGGCCCCTCGGTAGGCGCATTCCCGCGCCATTTCGGGGAACATGCCGTCATGGCAGATGATCAGCGCCAGGGTGCTGCCATTCGGACCTTCACATACGGGAATGCCGATATTGCCTGGTTCCCAAGGCTCTACAGGCACCCAGGGATGCAGCTTGCGATAATAGAGCTTGAGTTCACCTTTGTCATCAATGATCAGGCCACTGTTGTAAGGATTGCCCTTGGGGTTAAATTCCATGATGGAGAAGCAGCCCCAAATCTGGTTGTCGATGCAGGCCTGGCGGAAAGCCGCGACCTCTGGTCCATCTAATCGACACATGATGTCGGGGTTAGTATCCATCGATAGCCCATGCAGAGAGTATTCAGGAAACACCACTAAATCCATCGTGGGCATATTGCGGCGGGCTTTTCCCACCATTTTGACAAGGCGCTGGGTCTGGGCCGCTAAATCCTCAGGGGTGACCACATTGGGCAACTGCGATTGCACCATGCCCAAGACGATTCCGTTAGGCGTTTTGTTTAATCCACCAAGTCCGCTCATGGCTATCTCTGCTCGATAAATGTCCGTTGCAAATTATCGCTAATGTGCCATTAGCAGCAGAGAAATTTTGTGGCGATCGCTGCATCACGAATTGCCTCAATCGTGTTCTTTATGCCTGCCATGCGCAAGTGGGGCAGGCAGATCAAATCTTAAGGTCCGCTGTGCAATGACAGAAATTCTATCTGCAATTAAGAAAGCTTATTAGTTATTTTGCTAATACCAAAAATAGTAAATAATTTTTGCAACTAAAAAGTATATTTGAAGCAATCAATATCTTTTTCAAATCTTGTCGCAATTAGTTGGCGGGCGCGATCGCTATATAAATCTCGATATGATGTTGACTTAGACCGAGGATTTTTATTGGCCTTTATAAACTCCAGCTGAATGCGACCATTGGTGAGCTCTCTAATGTTGGCGATCGCGGTTTCAAATTCCTCTACTTTATACACATAATCCATCACAATCTCTCCGGTCTCATCTGTCAGCCAATCCAACTGATTTTGATGCAGCGTCGGATGTATACAAGTATCGCTAGCATAAATATGTTGCTCACAAAAATTTTCAAAAGATAGCTTTTCTCTCACCTCTATTCCTTCTCGTCGGGAATAAAGTGAAACAGCTCTGGCCCAAGGATTTCGCACTGACGAAAATTTGAAGAAAGATTCAAAAATTTCCTGGCTGGCAGTTCTAATGTCAGTATCTGATTTGCGATCTCTACTCGGGAATTGAGCGTTGTTTCCCAAATCTTTGAGCAGTAAATAAAGATATATTGCTTCCCGCACCTGCACGATGTTTAAGTGAGGGTCGTAGATTAGTGCCTTACCTCGTGAACTCATTTGCTGGCGAACGCTGGTTGTCCCCGTTTTAGGAATAGCAATAAAAATAGCCTGTTTTTCAAAATTAACTGCTTCATTAACGTGATCTAAAACGTGATTTGAAGGCTCATTTGTTTGACTCGTAGCAAAACCTTTTTGTGGAAAAGACTTTTGGAAAATACGATTTAACTTCTGCTTCATAAAATCCCCTCAGGAGTGATTACACATAGAAAATCTGCTGCAGCCTACAGGCTACAGCATTAAAGGAAAAGCATTGCTGAGCAAACGATTTTTACCATCCTAGACCGTTTAGCCAAACGGTCTGCCATAACGCTATACAGCGCTGATAGGCTCCAGTCTGGAATTTATCAGCGCTGTATGGTGAGGCGGCCCCAAAAA
Source organism: Cyanobacteria bacterium P01_C01_bin.70 (assembly GCA_039026015.1). Classification (GTDB taxonomy): domain Bacteria; phylum Cyanobacteriota; class Cyanobacteriia; order Phormidesmidales; family Phormidesmidaceae; genus Halomicronema. The sequence continues at coordinate 4,317 of JBCCNE010000152.1, forward strand.
CCTGCAAAAATGAATGTGGAGTACGCACATTAAGAAATATACGGTGCCTTCATCGATGTGATCGCGTCAATGAAGGCACCATTGAGTGAAGGTGTTCTCCTTTGCAACCCAAAGTTCACTTTTAGAAGTGACGGCGACAGGCATCAATTTGCCTAACAATGTGCTCGCGCTCTGTAGCGCTGTTGGTATAGCGCAATTGATGCCGCAGCTCGGCAATTTTTTGCTGGTGCAGTCGCTTTTGTTCTTGTCGGTTGTATCGCATGTTGAAAACTCCGTTTTGGCTGATGCTGTTATCTAGTGACAAAGGGAGAGGGAGATTTTTAGGAAATTTAGGCTAGTGGCGCTATTATGGCTGACGCTGTGATGCTTCTCGTTTTGAATGGGGATAATTCTAATGTATCCATAAAAACGGTAGCGATCGCTACTGTTCTCAATAAATTGAAATAGGCTGACCTGCGATCGCCTCACGAGAATCTTGAGATCTCAGTATCTCGTCCCCTTGTCTTACAGTCATGAACTGGATGGGCCTGCCAGCGATCGCTCCCTTGCAATCGCTGGTGATCTGTTCTGGCATTTAGAGTGCTAAGCGGATGACAAAGCGACTCTAGACTGCGCTAAGCAATGCTTTGGAAAAAATAGAAAGGCAAAAAAATTGGAACCCCTTTGAGGCTCCCCAACCAAAAGTTATGTCGTCTGCATTTTACTGAGCCCATCTCCGACTCATCTGAGCGAAATCCAGTATTTGACCTTAGAGTTGCTGTTGTGGACGAATTCATCGAACGACGTGAGTGTTTTATCAGACAGGGCAATCATGGAAATCGCTTCTCTTTAGCGGTTTACAACCGTTGCCCATAACCTCAGAAGCAGATGAAGAGGGTGATCGCCCTCCTTAACAGCGTAGCGGCGATCACCTGTTAGCGCAGTTGATCAACATTTTCATAAAGGTCAACCATGTCACAGGTCAAGTCGATGCTGGAAAGCTCTACTCGATCACCACTACGGAAAATGTGAGGGGCCCAGAGATTATTGGCTTTACGTTGAAAGCGCTCGACCAAAATTTGTTTTTGGTGAATCAGAACGTATTCTTCAAGCATTGGATTTGATTGATAATCTACAAACTTATCGCCTCGGTCAAAGGCTTCGGTCGAGGCTGACAAGACTTCAACAATGAGTTTTGGATAAAGAATGAAGTCTTCATTCGACTGACGATCGCGTTCGTCGCAGGTTATTGAGATATCTGCGTAATAAAAAAGGTCGAGCTCTGGCAACCGCACCTTCATATCGCTCGCGTAAGCAATACAACCTGAACCCCGTAAATGATTGACGAGCAACGCTGAAAGGTTGCCGGTGATGATGACATGGGCTTTGCTCGCCCCCGCCATCGCAATGATTTGCCCTTGCACGTACTCATGCTTAATGGGGCTAATGCGCTCAATTTCTAGATATTCCTTGGGCGTAAATGTGGCGTAATGCCTGCTGACGGTCATGGCTTGGTTGAAGGGCTAAGTGCGATCGCCTGATACCTTATTTTGGCATTCAAAGGCCGAGCGATTGCGCTCTCCATCAGTGTAAATGAGATCGCTCTTTCAAAACGCCTAAGCAGAAGGCTGAGTCGTCAGCATGGCGATCGGCAAATCAACTTCAATGACCTGAGAACTCGCGGTCTGGCTGTAGTGTTCCAAGGTAATGCCGACAGGTCGACCGTTGCTGTCTGGTCCAATAATTAGGTTTTCGTCGACAACTTCAGATTCAACACTGGGGCAATCGCTGATATCGATGTAAAGCGTATCCGTATCAGGAAAATAGCTGAGTTTCATGATGGTTCTTCCCCTCGTTGCTGCCGTCGATAAAAGTTGAGATCGAAGAAGGCGTTATGAACGGTTTCGCCGTCTTCTAATGTGATCACTTGCAATGCTCGACCACCCATCTCAGAGATATTACCCCAGTAAACGATGCAACCGTCGACCTGCGTCATCTGTTTGACGGGGCTGCAGATAATGCACTCGATCCACTCCAGCTTAACTTCAGGATGTTTGCAAGAAAAAACATTCAAAAAGTACGGAATGAATTTCATGCAGACTGGGTAAATGGCAACCTTGAATCATCGTATGTGCGATCGCCTTACCAAATCCTTTAAGCAGACTGTTGATTACGCGTTGGGGCGATTGCCCCTCTAAACCCTCTAGATGGGCTTTTGCATCATCATCATCATCATGTCGTTAATTTTCTAACGCAACTGATCCAAATTTTCATACAGGTCAGCAATAACGCAGGTTAAACTAGTGCTGGTAAATTCTATTTGATCGCCGTCACGAAAGATGCAAGGAGCTCAGAAGTTATTTGCTTTGCGTTAAAATCGTTCAAATAAAATCTGCTTCTAATGAATTAACACCTATGCTTTCAGCATAATATCTGATTAATAATCTGCAATTTTTTTATCTAGATGCTGAATCACAAATTGCTCTCGGATACGCAATGAAGCTTTGCGCATCCGAGCTTTAGATGATGTTGCTCAATTCTTGCCAACATCAATCTTGACCGCCAAATTCACAGCAATTTGATGGCCTAGCTTCACAAGCTTCTTAGCATCGCCATGACAGGCATGCGCGTCTTCATTAACCTAATCTGCTAGGTATCGCCATTATTAACAATTCTTAAAAGACACTGGTTAAGGTAGGGCAATGCTTTAAATCTTCATGATGCGTGAAGCGATAATTCAACCGAGTTTTTATTGTTTTACTTCGCTATAATTTAACCCAATTCACAAAAATTTTGCATCTTTAAACATTCGGCTTGAGCGACTTATTCGCAGTCTAGATTTAGGATGAATAGGGAGATTATAATTATGAAAGTACAGTATAAAAATACATATTTTGATATTATGTCGTTTCTCTTCTACCATTATCCCAGAGATCTACCTATTCAGGCTTTAGCAGTATTTTTTGTTATAGCTTGCAATTGGCCAATCTATCGAATTCTGCGAGCAATTGATCCTTCAATTGCATCGGACGTTTTTTCAATAGTTTCTTCCATAATTTTCCTGTTCATAACTATGCTGGTGTCGTTGATTACCTTTGCTATTATAGTGGTTACGTTTTCTGCCATGGCTTTTTTGCCAAGGCTAAATAAAGGAATTCTCACCGAACATAAATTAATTTTGTCAGATCACTCTTTAGTAGAAGAGACTAAATTCAATCGGACTGAGCATAGTTGGGAAGGGATATTAAGGGTCAGACAAAATCGGCGTTATATCTTTGTCTATGTTTCTCAGTATTCAGCGCATGTTATTCCGAAACGAGCCTTCTGTAATCATCATGAAGCAGAGATGTTTTACAAAAATCTTTATAGTCTTCAACGAGCTGCTAGCCGCAGCTAATCGAGTAAGAAGCGTTGCGACGCAGGCAATAGAGTCTAGAGACAGATCGCGTGTTTCTATTTTGCCAGTGGCAATCACAACTTTTGATAAAAATTTGATGTAGTTAACCGTAGATGATGATCAGAACTAAAGCATTGCTCAAAGCGGTGTTGCTTGCAATGCTGCAACAACAGCGGAAAGTCTTTTATGAGCTGGTTCTCGAAGCGTTAGAAGATGTCGGTCTCGCTAAGGCAATTGAAGAAGGTGAAAAGACTGAATTTGTGGATGAAAGGGAAATTCAAGCGATTCTTCAAGGTGATGCTTGATGGTTCGATTCCTTAACAGTTTCAAGAAAGATCTAACGCGGACTAAAGATGAATTCCTGCTAGCCCAGATAAGCAGCACAATTAAAAATATCAAAGTAGCAGATAGCGTGGGAGATGTGAGAAATTTGCTCAAGTTAAAAGGCTATCAAGAGTTTTACCGAATTTGGGTAGGCAATCATTGCCTTGATCTGAGAGTAGCCGAAGAAGAGGTGGTTTTTGTTCGCTGTCTTCATCGAAAAGAAAATTATCGCGTTTTTCCATAAACAGAATCTCGGCTTTTCCAAAAAACCAAGATTCTGTGGGATAACTCTACACCGTCGCGAGTTCGGGGGCTTGGCGCTTGAAGACGAGGCGTTCGTTTTCGACGTCGGCGTAAATACGATCGCCGTTCACAAAGTTGCCGCGTAGGATGCCCTTAGCGATAGGCGTCTCTAGCTCCTTCTGGATGGCGCGCTTGAGTGGACGAGCCCCGTAGACGGGGTCATAGCCGACTTGGGCCACCCAATCCAGGGCATCTTCTGACAGCGTGAGGGACATCTTGCGATCGCCTAGCCGCTTTTCCAGCCGTTGAATTTGAATTTTGACGATGGACTTGAGCTGCTCTTGCCGCAGGCTGTGGAAGATAATCAGCTCATCCACCCGGTTGAGGAACTCGGGACGGAACTGACCGCGCATCGCCTCCATCACGCGATCGCGCATCAGGTCGTACTTCTCATCGTCACCCGCCAAATCCAGAATGTATTGGGAGCCAACGTTGCTGGTCATAATTACGACTGAGTTGCGAAAGTCTACTGTGTGGCCTTGGGAGTCAGTCAGACGACCATCATCCAAGATCTGCAGCATGATATTGAAGACATCGGGGTGAGCCTTCTCGATTTCATCGAAGAGAATGACTGCATAGGGACGCCGCCGCAAGGCTTCCGTGAGCTGACCGCCCTCGTCGAAGCCCACATACCCCGGAGGTGCCCCAATCAGACGGGCCACCGCATGCTTCTCCATATATTCCGACATATCGATGCGCACCATGGCGTCTTCGGTGTCAAACATATAGGAGGCCAGCGCCTTGGCCAGTTCCGTTTTGCCCACGCCGGTAGGACCCAGGAAGATAAAGCTGGCAATGGGTCGGTTCGGATCGGCAAGCCCCGCCCGACTGCGCTGGATAGAGTCCGCCACCGCAGTTACGGCTTCATCCTGACCGATAACGCGCTGATGCAGTTCGTCTTCTAAATGCAGCAGCTTCTCCATTTCCGAAGCCACTAGCTTACTGACGGGAATGCCTGTCCATTTAGAGATGATTTCGGCAATGTCTTCCTCGGTCACCTCTTCCCGCAGCAAGGACTGGCCGCTAGTTTGGGCATTCTCCAGCTTTTCTTCCGCTTGCTCGACTTGGCGCTGCAGGTCGGTCAGCTTACCGTACTTCAGCTCCGCCGCACGGTTCAAGTCATAGTTCCGCTCGGCCTGCTGAATTTCAATGTTGACGTGATCTAGCTCTTCCCGCAGCTTTTGAATGTCGTCGATCAGGTCTTTCTCCGACTGCCACTGGGCGTTCAGACCGGACTGCGTTTCCTTCAGACCGGCGAGTTCCCGGTCCAAGCGCTCCAGCCGATCCAGC
>JBCCNE010000153.1:0-9498 GCA_039026015.1 Cyanobacteria bacterium P01_C01_bin.70
AGCGTCGTCGGCAGAGGCGAGATCGCGGCGCGGCTGGGGCAAAAATGAGGGGAGAGTCGGTGCTCCTACGGTTTTCTTGTCCAGCGGTTGATAGATGACTGGGGGCAGCGTCAGCCCACTCGAAGGCAGATAAATCAGGCGAAAAGGCACTGACCGAGGCGACAGCGGCGTGACAATGCCGTCTTTGCTATCAGGTGTTTCTGGGGCACTTGCCGCCGCTGTCTCAGCCTCGGGAGCCACCGCTGTCGGCTCATCAAAATCAGCGATCGTAGATTGCTCTGCTTGGTTGGCCACCAGTTCCAACAGCGCATCCAGATTGAGCGTGACCGTGAATCCCTGAATGGCCAAAATCTGAGGCGGCTCTGAGGCTGTCCACAGGCTCAATTCACCGACTAATAATCGGGTCATGGGGGTGGCCGGCAGGGCTATTGCCAGTGCAAAGCGACTGGGCAATTCGACGATCGAGATGGCGCGGCTGGCTTGATGCAAGACTGCGCCTGTCTCCGGGTTCCGCAACTGCGCCCACAGCGTCCCTTCACCGACGAGTCCCTCGACCTGGGAAAACGTGGTTACCTGCCCTTGCAAATAGAGGGGCACATCACTCTGGGCCACCAGCGCCTGATGCTGCAGCTGTAGCCGGAGGGGTAAATCGGCGATCGCAGTCTGAGCCGTAAACGGTTCCTCCGCTTGTGGACTACGGCCCAGCCACTCGGGCGAAGCGGCAGGGGGCGGCGGGGGGATGCGGTTATTATCGTCAGTCGTCACCGTTGAAGATTGGCTGGTGAGCTGCTCGGCCAGCACGGCCTCATCACGTTCCGTTTCCCAATATTCTCTCCCCGATTCGATGGCCAACACCTGTAGCTGCACCCCAAACTCCCAAGAGTCTGCAGCGCCTGTTTGGAGGGCGGAGCAGGTAACCGTCCAGTGGCCAGGAGTCAGGTGGGTGAACGGAATGACCACCATCAACCCACTGGGATTGGTAGTGCCGACTCGCTTTAGCGACTTCCGGCGCGGCGGCATCGGTTCGGTCAGCAAGCGGCTAAGGCGAATGTTAACTTCGGTGTCGCAGTAGCTTGTGTGGGCAATGATGCGATATCGCCCTTCGGAAATTTCAACGTGGGCCGTCTCCAATGGGAGCCAGTCGTGATCGCCCTCTTTTTGTAGCAAAAACTCCCAATACGCCATAGCCTATCCTGCGCCAGCAAATCCCAGGTTTTCGCAGTATAGCGGTCATCCTATCGACTCGTATCAATTCCGGCAACTGTTTGTGGAATCAGGCCGATTGTTGCGCTTGCCGAACTTGACGCAGCAGGTCATCGGCTTGATTCGTCAGCGCTTGCTGACTGATTTCAGTCTGCTCTCCTGTCTTGAGCCATTTCAGCTGCACCGTGCCCTGTTCAGCTTCGGCGTCGCCTAAAATCAGGCAGAGCACCGCGCCACTGCGATCGGCCCGTTTGAACTGTTTGCCGAAGGCTGAGCTGCTCAAATCCATTTCGACTGCTAGGCCAGCCTGTCGCAGGGTTTGGGCCACCTGCAGCGCTTTACTGGCAGTGGTGTCTCCCCGCGAGACGACATAGACGTCCATGGCGGTATCGGGCTCTACCGCCAACTGCTTGAGCAGCAGGGTCAGCCGCTCTAGGCCAATGGCCCAGCCAATGGCGGGCGTGTCGGCACCGCCCAGTTGGGCAATTAGCCCGTCATAGCGACCACCGCCGCAAACCGTTGCCTGCGCCCCCAAATCGGACGATTGAATTTCAAAGGCGGTGTGGGTATAATAGTCAAGCCCGCGCACCAGTCGCGGATTGAGCTGGAAGGCAATACCCAAATCAGTGAGATATTGCTGCACTTGCTCAAAGTGGCGCTGCGACTCAGGACTGAGGAAATCCAGCAGACTCGGAGCGGTCTGAACGATCTGGTGGGTCTTTTCATCCTTGCTGTCTAGAATGCGCAACGGGTTGGTGTCTAGGCGATTTTGGGAATCTTCGTCTAGTTCGGCTTTGTATGGGGTCAGAAAATCGACTAAGGCATCCCGATAGTCCTGGCGATCGCTGCCGCTGCCAACGGAGTTGAGATCCATCGTGAGGGATTTGAGCCCCAGACTTTGGAGCAGCGTATTGGCGATCGCAATGACCTCCGCATCGGCGCGGGGATCGCGACTTCCCAACAGTTCCACGTCGAGCTGGTGAAACTGCCGCTGGCGACCCGCCTGCGGTCGCTCGTAACGGAACGCTGGCCCGACGTGCCACAGCCGCAACACGCTGCCCTGGGCCGTGAGCTTGTGCTCATTGGCTGCCCGCACTAACCCCGCCGTAATTTCTGGCCGCAAGGTAATCGAGCGGCCGCCCCGATCTTCAAAGGTGTACATTTCCTTACCCACCACGTCGGTGGCTTCGCCGATGCCGCGCTCAAACAGTTGGGTTTGCTCCACCAGGGGGGGGCGAATTTCGCGATAGGCCGCCCGCTGCAGCAGCTCTCGAGCCGTCGCTTCAACCCACTGCCATAGCGGGGTTTCGTCTGGAAGGATATCGCGCGTGCCGCGCAGCGCTTGCATAGTCGTCATGGCCCTAAACTAAATGAACCTGCGGTTTGGGATAAGTGATTCTGGCGGCGCCAGCGTCGGTTTTAAGAGGTAATGAGGCAATTCGCTCATAGCCTTATCTTGCAGAACTCTCTGTCGAGCGCAGTTTAATGCCAGTGGCGGTTGGCCAGCTAGCCTCAGTCCAGCGTGATGAACACTAAATCACCTACTGCTTTGAGCGAGTTCTCTTCGAGCGTCTGCAGCTTTACTTACCTAGCGTTTCCCACTGCCCGTAGCGATCGCCATAATAGGTCAAAATAGCCTCTAATTGAGGATGACAGCGCTCCTCAGCTGCCGCATCGTAGCGAATCCACAGGCCCCCGGCTTGACTCTGCAAATAGTCAAATTCTTTAGCCGTTTGCGGTAATAGCCCTGTACTAACCCCATCAATTTGCCGCAAATGAGCCGCCACTTCCCGATAAACCGCTAGCGGTAACTGCGGACTATGCAATCGATATTCCACCTGCTGAACTGCCGCTTTGGAATTTTCCGTTTTCCCCGGCTGAGAAGCCTTACGGTCAGCTTCATAAGCGGCTGTCGAGGTGTTTTGCTCTGCTGAATCCGCCATCACCTTAAGACAATGCCCCATTCTCATCCACATTGGGCAGCGTACAGCAGTTGACATCGTTGATGCAGACCTTTCCCCACTGCAGGGCCCAGCGTACCAGCGCCACCCGGTTTCCCGTAGCCGTCTTGGTCAGAATATTGCTGATGTGGTTATCAACGGTGCGCTTGCTGATCTCCAACTTCTCAGAAATCTCCTGATTGGTCAGACCGGCGGTGACCAGTTCAACAATTTGCAATTCTCGTTCTGAGAGGGTGCCTTGAATTTGAGTCTCGGGAATGTCGCTGGCTGCCATGGGAATAACAAAAGTTTTGTGTATATATGCTTATTAGTTTACTGCTATTGGTCAGCTTATGCTGACATCAATCAGGTCGGGTGGCTGCCCCAGACGGCCCTAACCCGGCAGAGCGGTTTCGATAACTAAGTATCTAGATGTTTCCTGATTAGGGATTTAATTAACAAAATCTCATCAACGGCAAAAAAACGCTACAAAACATAAAATAAGGTTATTGCGAATGGTATATGGATTTGCAGTTTTTATCGTTAGGCTATTCCTATCCTGGAACAGTAAACGTGAGCGATAGCAAATGACTTACAGCACTTCAGTTTCTACTTCTCAGCCGCCGGTCGTAGCGTCTCCTAGAACGGCTCCGGCACCTACTCTAGAAGCCCGATTGCAGGCGGCATTGGAACACGCTCGCCGGTTGACTGAAATGCGCGGGACGGCAGGCACGGAAGTTGCGCTTGCCTGGGAAACCGTGGAAGAGCTACAGGTGGCGCGAGCCCGCAAACGGGAGAATGCCATCAGCAACTTTGCGCAATACTGCCTCGATCATCCTGAGGCTCCGGAGTGTCGGCTATACGAAGACTAATAGCGAGAGATGGAGTTTTGAGGCGTGAGTTTTGAATTCCTCACTACCGATTCCTCATGACCAAGGACTCAAAACCAAGCGCCGGTGACCCACACTAGGAACCCTTTTTTCCTCACTCTGTAGGGCTGGGCATTTTCCTCGGAGGGCTCTGATTTCTGCCCTCTGAACCTTTTTCATAGAGTGGGTGAACAGCGATCGCTGTCGCAAGCGGGATATTCTGATTCGTAGAGCGAGTCGCGGCCGCCAAAGAGGGCGTAGCGATGATCGCGAATAAACCGATAGAAGCCATCGCCTGCCGATTTTGCTCCCGGTAGAGCCCGATAGGCCTGCACAAACGGATTGCCTAACGGCAGCAAACGGCCAATTTCTTCAGCGGCGTCACTCCCCTGCCAACGTACTTGAGGCTGCTCAGGATCAAGCAAAATCATGCCCTGCTCACAGTCTGTGGGGGTGATTTGCCATTGATTCAGGGTGGCTTCATCCTGCATGGGCACGTAGCGAAACTGCTCTCCTCGATCAAGCTGTTCGAGCAGGCGCACCAGAGTTACACACAAGTTACAGGTGCCGTCATAAATAACTGTGTACATGGAATTGCGATTATCGCTGCTAACTAAATCTATCTTCACCCTAAACGATTGGCGCCTAATCAGTGATTAGCGATTTCCGACAGCGCAGATAGAGCATCGTCGGCTCCTGCGTACATAAACTGCAGGTTAAGTCATCCTTAAACACTTCTTTACGGCTGCTCTATAGAATGCCGCTGGCGCTGAATAACACCTTCTTGAAATTCGTGACGGATTGAACGGGCGCGGCTCGCTCGTTTCGTGCGTTTAGCGATCGCTTGTTGGTCACGACGCCTGTGGTTAATGAGTTTCATCTGCATCTCTAATGTCTGTAGAAACGCCCTTAGAAGATAGCCCTAGCCTTTGGCAAGCTAACTATAAGCGAGCCAAACTCCTTGAAAGCACCATCAAATTCCTCTGTGGAGTCTGTGCGATTATTTCAATTGCCACCACGGCTGGCATTATTGGCACGCTGATTTTCGAGACCATCGAGTTTTTCAAAGAGGTGCCGTTTTGGCGATTCCTCACCGATACTCGCTGGACGCCGCTGTTTCAGAGCAAGCAGTTCGGCATTTTTGTATTGATCAGTGCCACGCTGCGAACCTCTGGGATCGCCATTTTGGTGGCGGTGCCGCTGGGGCTGCTGTCAGCGATTTTTCTCAGCGAATTCGCCTCATCCAGCGTGCGCAAGGTGCTAAAGCCCCTCTTAGAAATTCTGGCGGGCATTCCCTCTGTAGTCTTTGGCTACTTTGCGCTGCTGACCGTTACGCCGGTTCTGCAGTCGGTCTTTGACTTCATCCGAACGCCGGTAATGATTCCGCCTTGGCTCGACTTTCTACCGTTCACGAACTATTACGAGCCAGACTATTTTTTAGAAATTCCGTTTCCTTATTTGCAAGGGTTCAATGCGCTGAGTGCAGGGCTGGTACTGGGGATCAGCATTACGCCGCTGGTGGCGTCTCTGAGCGAAGATGCCATTTACTCAGTCCCTCAAGACCTGCGCGATGGCGCTTATGCCCTGGGAGCCACGAAGCGAGAAACGATTTTGGCAGTGGTGATTCCCGCTGCACTTTCTGGCATTGTGGCGTCGGTGATTTTGGCGATTTCCCGCGCCGTGGGCGAAACCATGATTGTGACTTTGGCAGCGGGCCAAAACCCTAACTTGGGGCTGAACCCGTTTGTTCCCGTGATGACGATGACTGCCTACATCGTGCAGGTCAGCTTGGGAGACACGGCGGTTGGCACCTTGCCCTACAAAACCATCTTCGCCGTCGGCATGACGCTGTTCCTTATCACGCTGGTCTTGAACATCTTTAGTTTCTGGTTTGTCCGTCGTTTCCGTGAGAGGTACGAATAGTTCCCATGACCGGCATCTCTGATACGCCCGTGACTGGCTCGCCTGTAACCGCATCGGCAAAGTTTGTCCCCGAACTGCGGCGGCGGTATCGTATTGACCGCGCTTTTCAAATTGCCGCGATCGCTGCCACCTCCATCGCCATCCTGGTGCTGGCTTGGCTCTTAATCGATGTGCTGCGCAATGGCTTGGGCAGCCTTAACTGGACGCTAATGACCAGCTTTCCCTCGCGTAAGCCCGAAGCGGCTGGCATTCTTGCCGCTTTGGTCGGCACCGGCTGGATTATGCTGCTGGTAACGATTTTTTCGTTTCCCATTGGCGTTGGTTCGGGACTGTTTCTCGAAGAATTTTCCGAAGATACTTGGTTTGCCCGCTTCGTTGAAATCAATATCAGCAATCTTGCCGGGGTCCCATCGATCATCTATGGCCTATTGGGGCTGACGGCCTTTGTGATTGTGCTGGGTGACTACACCGGCGGACGCAGCATTCTAACGGGAGCGCTAACCTTAACGCTGCTGATTTTGCCCATCATTATTGTGGCTACACGCGAATCGCTGCGGGCGGTGCCTGACAGCATTCGCCAGGCGGGATATGCTCTGGGAGGCAATCGCTGGCAGGTGATTTGGAGCCATACGTTACCCACGGCGTTTCCCGGCATCTTGACCGGCGTCATTTTGGCCCTTTCCCGAGCAATTGGAGAAACCGCACCGCTGATTGCGATTGGGGCATTAACCTTCGTTCCCTTTCTGCCCGACGGCCCCCTGTCGCCCTTCACCGTGCTGCCGATTCAGATTTACAATTGGGTCGGTCGCCCCCAGAAGGAGTTTCATGACATTGCGGCAGCAGGCATCGTCGTGCTGTTAGTCGTGCTGTTAATGATGAATTCTGTCGCCATTTTTCTGCGTAGCCAATTCCAGAAGGCTCGCTAACGCTTTCTTAACCTTCTGTTGATAAAGCTGGTGTAGTCTCATTCTGTTGTTTGCGTTTTAACCATGCAAGACCTCTCTTCTCCCACCAAAACTAGCGTGGCGATTGCCGTCGAGAAGCTCAACGTTTACTACGGCTCCAACCTTGCCGTGCGTGACGTTTATCTTGATATTCCGCGCAATCAAATTGCGGCGTTTATTGGCCCCTCAGGCTGCGGTAAAAGTACGGTGCTGCGATGCTTTAACCGGATGAACGACCTGATTTCGAGCGCTCGGGTGGAGGGCAAGGTTTTATTTGAGGGGCAAAACATTTACCCCTCAGGCGAAGCGGCCAAGAAGTTTGATCCCGTTGAGCTGCGTCGCCGGATTGGCATGGTGTTTCAAAAACCCAACCCCTTTCCCAAGTCAATTTACGAAAACATTGCCTGGGGTGCCCGCATCAATGGTTATAAGGGCAATATGGACGAACTCGTGGAGCGGTCTCTGCGCGGTGCCGCCATCTGGGACGAGGTGAAGGATAAGCTTAAGGAGAGCGGTCTGGCACTGTCGGGCGGGCAGCAGCAGCGGCTTTGCATTGCGCGGGCGATCGCGATCGAGCCTGAAGTGATTCTGATGGATGAGCCCTGTGCCGCCCTTGACCCGATTTCGACCCTCAAAATTGAGGAGCTGATGTCTTCTCTCAAGGAAAAGTTCACCATCATAATTGTGACGCACAATATGCAGCAGGCCTCCCGCGTCTCTGATCGCACCGCTTTCTACAACGCTGAGGCAACAGATGGGGGCGGCAAGGTCGGCTATCTGGTGGAATATGATGACACTGAGGTTATTTTCGGCAATCCCAAAGAGAAATACACTCGCGACTACGTTTCTGGCCGCTTTGGTTAGGAGCTGTCATCATTTAACGCTCAAATCCTTATGCTGAAAGCACTTCAGCTCCTAGCGGGTTTTGCAGAGCGGGCGCGATAATGCCTACGCAGCAAACATTCTGAATTTAATTGATGACGCGCCCTAAGTCCGTCGAGATTGGTTAACTGCAATGGTTGGAAATGCCCCAGGATATAAGACTCTTATCCTCCTCTTCTGGTACGAGCGAGGGCGAAATTAGAATCAAAATCTAGCATTATCCGCCCATCACCTCACCGAATCATTCAGCTACCCACATGTTTGACTGAATAAATCCAGTTTTTTAGCGAATAAAACGCCAGCCCTTCCTGAACTTTTCCCTATCGACACATCAAAAAAGTTCAGGCATTCTAGTATCAAGTTGGCTTAGTTAATGCTGGTCGCGGGTAACTGATCGACACTCCATCATCTGTGACCAGTAGAGTTCGCGCTTCTACGGGGCGACGTCGGGTTTTCCTGGTGTCCAGACGGCTTGGCATTTTGCAAAAGTATTCGGTATTCATAGACTCTCTGGCTGAAAGATAACAGTTTGCCTGCCTGATTAATCACGCGATTCATCACTAATGAATCGCCGGTTTCTGGTTGGCAAAAGCGAGTTGGCAGCAGCAAGAGTCCTGAGCTCAAATGGCTCTAAATTATTAACAAAATTAAAAATCTTCGATTTTCATAGTCCAAACCAGCAAAGAACTGATTCAATATCGGGCGATCGCGTCCTCAGCAAATTCCAGGCTTTGCACTGCTCCACCACTCTTGAAACATGGGGGTCACTACCATGCATCGTGCCTTGCTTTTTAGCGTCGCTATCGTAGTCAGCGGCACGCTGATTTTAGACCAAGCGGTCTCTCAAACCACTCCTGATTCAGACTTTGAAAGCTTGTCTGCCTGTAGCAAGCTAGATGCGATTGATCGGGCAGGCAAGTCAGTGCCAGATTACATTGCTGGTTCGGGATACAGACAGTTTGATGATGAAATCAGAAGCACCTGCCCCTGGCATTCGGAATCGCTCAATGTTGCTCTCACTCGTCTGGGTAGAGACCCGGCATTTGAGGCGCTGTCGGCTTGCGACAAGCTGCGGGCAGTTGATAGGGCTGGTAAGTCCTTACCTCAGTACATCGCGGACTCTGGTATCGAAGATTTTGATACCGAGATTATCAATAATTGTCCTCGGTATCGAACTGCACTAGAAGAGGCTGGAGGTCCTGGGAGGGGAGAGGGTCCTGGGGCAAATCTAGATCTCCAAGGGTCGACTGAGGCAGACTTTGACAGGTTGTCCGCCTGCGAGAAGTTGGATGCGATCGCTAAAGCCGGCAAATCGGTGCCAGACTACATTGCTGGTTCGGGTTACAGGCAATTTGATAATGAGATCAGAAGCACCTGCGACTGGCATTTGGAATCGCTCAATGTTGCCCTCAACAGTCTGGGCAGAGAACCGGCATTTGAAATGCTGACTGCTTGCCAAAAACTCGACGCGATTGATGAAGCGGGCAAGTCGGTGCCGCAGTATATTGCCGGCTCTGGCCTCGAGGAGTTTTCGGCAGATGTGTATTCAATGTGCCGCCGCCATGTTGAGGCTTTAACCGAAGCGCAAAGAATCGCGGGAGAGAGTGGGGTGTGAGAGGGTAATAGAGTAATGGTGTGAGAGTATGAGGGTGGCTGGGTTGGCTGCGGTAGATGAGTAGGCGAGTAATAGTTTAGGTATCAAGCCCCAAGACCAAGAACTAAAAGCCTTCTTTTTCG
>JBCCNE010000154.1:0-9494 GCA_039026015.1 Cyanobacteria bacterium P01_C01_bin.70
AAAAATCTTGTGCTCGCCCGCTTCTGCCGCTTCGACTAGCTCGCCGTTAGAAATCGCCTGATACGGCTTGGGCACCCGCACGCGAATCTCGCTGGTGGCCAGTTGACCGGGATAGTCAAAGCAGGGGAACCAGTAGCGCGAATCTTCATCTTCGCCCTGAGTCCAAACTTGCACCGGCTTATCGGGCTGATGGTCAGTTGGCGCCACGAAGTACAGTCCCCGCTGCGGATTTTCGCTGCGATAGGCAATCGCCACCTCAATCGCGTGATTCACTGTGGTGGGATTGCTGAGATACACGTAAAGCTGCTCACCATCGTGGTCAAAGCGCTGGGCCAGATTGCCCACCATCACCGAGTCAATTTCCAGATTGACGGCATCTAGCAATAGGCGATCAACGCCGCTGCGCACTGGAGTGAGCCGAATTGTACAGGTGCCGGTGTAGCGCTGCTGGGGAATATCCAGATCCAGATCGAGAGCGATATGGTCAACCTGTCCGGGGCGATCGGGGGTGTAGTGAGGTCGCGCTCCCGGTAACTCAAACGACTTGTGCCTAGGGGGTTCCGCAGTGTCAAAGCCGGAGTAGTTGAGCATGATGTCCTCGAAGCTGTTCAGTAAAAAATGGGCCGATCGCCGCCAGCGCTTTTGGAGAGGGGGCGGTTCTCTTCCAGAGAGGCTTTGCCAACGCAATCTGCTTTACAGGTTAGCGCTTCTGCTCTGGGATGAATGAAAAACTAGAGGGATTTAGCTGCCACAGCAAAACTCAGTGATATCCACACGGCGAGCTTCATCGTTCTGCAGTTGCTCTACGTATTGATGCGGGGAAAATGACTGGCGCGGCTGCCGCGTAGCGACTTCGGCATTGACGAGGCTAGCCATGTATTTGGGCCACAACCATATATTTGGGCCACAAAAGTGTCATTACCAGAAAGGCCATCCTAGCTGTGGCTGAGATCTTGACTTTACCTTGGTTCACCGGTTCCAAAATTTGCTTGAAAGTTTCACTCTCAGCCACAAAAATTCGACTCAATCCAGGGCATTCCAGCTTCCTTTGTCCAACTAAAGCGGGTGGGGGGAATCGAACCCCCATCATTAGCTTGGAAGGCTAGGGTTTTACCACTAAACTACACCCGCATTTGGACTAATAGACTAGCATATTCACCGCGATCGCTGAGGACCCTCTCCAGAAACCCGGTTTCTCATGAGAGGATAAATCTATTTGTTCACCTCATATCCCAGAAACCGGGTTTCTCAGCCGCTTATGTGTCGTTTGTTGGGCTACTTAGGGCCTGAGATCGCCCTCGAATCCGTAATTCTCCAACTACCCCATTCCTTGATGGTGCAATCCTATGCGCCAAAGGAGCTAGAAGTGGCGCTGCTGAATGCGGACGGTTTCGGGCTGGGCTGGTATCACGCGACAGCACCGCAGCCACCCTTTACCTATCGCAGCGTCATGCCCATGTGGAATGATGTGAATCTGGAGCCGCTGTGTCGCTACATCACAACAGGTTGTGCGGTGGCTTATGTGCGCAGCGCCACACCGGGGCAAGGGGTCGATGTCAGCAATTGTCAGCCATTTCAATCTGGCAACTTACTCTTTACCCACAACGGGTATATCAAGCAGTTTCGCGACAAGCTCTATCGCCCGATGCGGCAGTTGATGAGCGATCGCGCCTATGCCGCCGTTTACGGCAGTACTGACTCAGAACATATCTGGGGGTTAGTTTTGACCGCGCTGGCGGAGTCGGCTGTGTCGTTGGAAGCTGCCCTTGCCACAGCGCTTGAGCAACTGCTGGATTTGGCCCAGCAACATAACACTCCGCTAGCCGCTAACGTGCTGCTCAGCGATGGCAAAAAGCTTGTCGGGGCGCGACTGGCATTCCAGAGTCAACCGCCTTCTTTATACTGGCTGAGAGGAGTATCCCAGTTTCCCAACGCTGTTATTGTGGCGTCAGAACCACTGTTTGATGGCCCCTGGACAGCTTTCGAAGCGTCTTCGTTGTTTACTGTGACCGCTGATTGTGACCTTCAGTTTTATCCCCTCAGTCGCCGCTGACCGGCTGGATGAGCACCGCCGACAACTTCAGCAAGACATGATGGCCTGCCGTCAGAGCACTCTGAGCCTGCTCCAAGACCTCACCAAGGCAGAACTTTGCCAGCAAGCCCACCCAGACTTTAGCCCCATCGGGTGGCATTTGGGACACATTGCTTTTACCGAATCGCTCTGGCTGCTAGAACATTTGCAGCGATCGCCGTGCCCCTATCCGCATTATCAGAAATTGTTTGCCGCCGATGGTTTGCCGAAAGCCGAGCGTCAAAACCTGCCAGCTCTAGCCGACTTGATGGCCTTTATGGTCGATATTCGCGAGCGCACCTTTGCGTATCTGGAAACCGCACCGCTGGCCATCCAACTGCGGCTCTGGCGCTGGCTGTTGCAGCACGAAAGTCAGCACGCCGAAACGGCGACTTATTTACTGACGCTGCATCGTTGGCCGACCTTGGCCAACGCCATCGCCGATCCAGTATTTGAGTTCTCGTCACTGCCAGCCTGGGAGTCGCCCTCAACCAACGATATGGTGCGCATTCCCGGCGGCGAGTTCACAATCGGGGCAGACACTCTTGAGGCTTTGGATAACGAACAGCCTGCCTGCACCGTGCGGGTTAATGACTTTTGGCTCGATAAAACTCTGGTAACGGTAGCTGAATACGCTGAGTTTATGACAGCCGGCGGCTATGACAATAGCCAGTGGTGGCATCCAGAAGGCTGGATTTGGCGGCAGCGTTACGAGATTACTCAGCCTCAGTACTGGCCCTCGATGCCGACATCCACTGCCGTACCCGTCTGTGGTGTTAGTTGGTATGAAGCCGATGCCTACGCCTGCTTTGTGGGTAAGCGCCTGCCTTCAGAAGCAGAATGGGAGCGCGCCGCCCGCTGGCACCCAGAGCAGCAAGTCATGCAGCCCATGCCTTGGGGCGATGGCCCCGCTGACAAACAGCGGGGAAATTTCGGCAGCTGTCAAGGCAACATCACGCCAGTTGGAGAATTTCCTGAAGGGCGCAGCGCGACTGGCTGTGATGACCTACTAGGCAACGTTTGGGAATGGACAAGCACCCGGTTTGCCGGCTATCCCGGATTTCAGCCATATCCTTACGAAGGCTACTCTCAGACCTATTTTGATCGGGCTCATCGGGTGCTTCGGGGTGGCAGTTGGGCTACCCGACCTTGGGTGCTCCGGCCCACCTTTCGCAATTGGTATCAGCCTCAGGTACAGCAAATCTTCGCGGGATTTAGATGTGCTCTGGGCGCATAGTGAATTTTCATCTGGCGATGTCAGAATACTTAGGGGTTTTACGAATCCCCTGCTGAATTTTGAGAAATTATGCCAGTTCACCCCCAATCAAGCCGCTCCTTTGCATCTGCCTCCAGCCCACAGCCACCAACGCTACCTCCCTTTGTCCAACTGAGCGATCGCTTCAGACTCGAAAACCGCATGGCCGCGACCGCCCCATCAGCCTTGGCAGCCGGGCAGGATGTTATTACCGGCTTAACCCAAACGCCAAAATTTCTCCCGCCAAAATATTTTTACGACGCCCACGGGTCTGAGCTATTCGAGCAGATTACTAAGCTGCCAGAGTACTATCTGACCCGCACCGAGCATCAAATTTTAACGACGTTTGCCGGGGCGATTGCCGACCGAGTCGGCCCTTGTGACCTGGTTGAGCTGGGCAGTGGTAGCGCCAGCAAAACCCGACTGCTATTCAGCGCCTATCAACGCCGGGACTGGGACATTCGATATGTGCCGGTAGATGTCAGCGGTACGATTTTGGCAACCAGCGCCCACTCACTTTTGCAAGACTATGAAAACCTGACGATTCATGGGTTAGTGAGCACCTATGACCAAGCACTTCAAGATCTCCCAGCGCATCCCTTACCAAAACGCCTGATCGCTTTTATTGGCAGCACGTTAGGCAATCTGGCTCCAGCCCCAGAGCACTGTTTTCTACAACAAGTGAGTCAAGCCTTGGTCAGCGGCGACTACTTGCTACTGGGCGTCGATTTGCATAAGGATACAGCGACCCTGGAGATGGCTTACGACGATGCTCAAGGCGTCACTGCTGCCTTTAACTTAAATATGCTGCGGCACTTGAACTGGCGATTTAAGGGCAATTTTGACCTGACGCAGTTCCGACATATCGCGTTCTACAATGAGGGCGATCGCCAAATCGAAATATACCTTGAAAGCCTAACTAACCAGACAGTCACCCTAGAAGCCCTCAATCTCACTGTGGCCTTTACCCAAGGAGAGCGCCTGCTCAGCGAAATCTCGCGCAAGTTTACCCTTAAAGACTTGGCTCAAAGGCTATCAGAATTCGCCCTGACAGTCACCGAAACCTTTACTGACGAGCAGCAACGCTTTGCACTGTTGCTCTGTCAAAAACAGTAGCCACACCGTTAATTTGGATTGAGCACAAATATGTGATTTTCTGTCTTAGGAAAGGCTGACTCATCCCGCCAGCCTTTCCTGAGCCCTAAAAGCCAACCATGCAAAAATTCTGCACCGCCTTTTCTAACAGCAGTGATAATATTGAAAGGTTGTCAAGTTTTTAGCAGTCATGGCGGTTCCCAAGAAGAAAACCTCAAAAGGTAAGCGGAATCAGCGCAAAGCGCACTGGAAGCGCACGGCAGCGCTGCAAGCTCAAAAAGCTCTTTCTCAAGGCAAGTCAGTGCTGACTGGCCGCTCCACAGGGTTTGTCTATCCCACCAATGAGGATGAGGAAGACGACGAAGAGTAAGTTGGCTACCCTCCAGACATGGTGATGCTACGAGACAGCAGGATGGGGCAATGCCGCATCCTGTTTGTATTCTAAGACGTTTAGAAACCCTCGTCAGAGTCAGTCCAAGTTTCGCAAGCGGCAGCCCGACAGGTAATCATCACTGTCTCAACCAAAAAATCGCCATCATAGGGCGCTGTAACGATGGGGTTAGCATCGATTAACGTATCCGACTCGATTAGCTCTTCAGTTTGGGCGTCGTATAGGTAAATATCTAAGTCTTCGCAGTTAGTGTCGCAACTGGCATAGATGTCTTCGTTCGCCAGAAAGTAGCCAACATAGGTGACTGACTCACCGCTGGCCAAATAGGCCGTATGTACGTCTTGCGACTGCGCGATCGCTGGCAGCAGGGCGAACGCTATTGCATTTAGGGCGATCGCTTCTGGCTTACTCAATCGGTTCAGGCCCATAAAAACCTCCTGCAAATGCACGGGCGATAGCCACTACAGCAGCTTCAGAGATTCGCTTTTCAGTATATCGCTATACCGCTGCCAATGGCCTAGCGAGACCTCAAAGAGGGCTCCAAATAATAAACTGTCTAAAAACCCAGTTTCTACAGCCGTCGCCAGTTCCTTTAGGACAAGACGGCGGGCCATATAGCTAGGCGCTAAGCACCCAGATGCTGCTTGATGCGCTAGCCTAGACGGCTAAAGCTATCAATCAACACGGCCAGGCAAACGGTGCCTCCACACGAGAAGCCGAGTTCCTGTGATAATTTTTTATCTGGCTCACTCTAACTCAAGGGCAGGTCGCAACTGGATTGCTGCACTGCTCACCGATGGCTAGCCAGCCTGTGGCTTCAGCGTGGTCAACTTGCAGCCAACCACCAGAACAATTGGCCAGTGTCACATCAGAATATTTAGGGATTGTAGCCGTCACCGCCGCACTGCCGTCAGGAGTCGAATAAAGGGTGGTTGGGGCTTCCGGGTCATTAATATCAAAACTAGTAGTACTAATGCCGAGCAGCGGGCCATAAACCCAACCGGGCTGTTCCAGTTCTTGCTGTTCAAAGCTGTAGGCTTCATTCACCAAAAACCAGCCGTTGGTTGCCCCGACAATCGAAACTTCGACGGGGACGTCGGTTGGCAAGGTGTCTTGGGCGGCAAAATCGCTGCCAGGACCGCTGCGCACATTCAAACCCGCCGGATCGGTATCCACCACGTAGGCCAAGGCGGAACACGACTGTTCTGGGGTCGCGGCGGCAGTGGTTGCTGAGTCAGAACTGCCGCTATTTGGGGTTTCGGGTGCGGGAGGCGCCGGAGACGCTTCTGGAGCCGTCTCAGTTTCGTCTGCCATCTCTGGGGCAGTCTCTTCCACGGCCTCAGCGTCTTCTGAGGGGGATGGCGCGTCGGCAGTCGGTTGGCAAGCTGCCGTCAGCATCACTATGCTGGCGATCGCAATGCCCTGTCTACTGGCGTTCCAGCTCATCCAAGCCATAAGTTCACATCTCAAAAGGAAACGAATTTTTAGTGAAGCAGACTTTCAGAGCGATTGGGTCAAAAGATGACACTTCTTTAAAACGCCTGCCCTAAAGTTGACTTCAGAGATGGTTTACAACCTCTATAAGCATCAGTGATATCAGGACGCGTCATCAATTAAGGCTAGAGACCTCTTGAAATAAGCATTACTGCGCTCGTCTCAGCTTCATCAGGTAAGCGGCTGAAACCCCTGCTGCCGAAGCATTGGGTCGCTAAATGATGACCATCCCTCAGGCCTTTACACTTTCATTCCAGGTCGGCAGAGAATGCCCCAAATTCATCCTCAACAACAATCTTAGGGCTCCCTAGAATTTCCTTTGTTGAGTTAGCTCTGAGCCCTGTCTAGCTCGCTCGGAAGAAAACAGTACTTTGAGGAGAGGCTCTTCTGCAGTCACGGATATTGAATCCGAAAGCCGATATCCGGCTCGATTGGAAGAAAACAGTGCTGTAAAGTGTGGTTATGTATGATGAAGACCTTTTAGACATCATCGAGCCTGACCCTGAGTTTGATGATCCCCTCGATCAGATAGCGCCAGTGGATAGGGCCAGCGAAGTCCCTCAGGTTGACCCTGAGGAGATGTTGTTGATGCTCAATTCGCCCTCGTCGCAGCAGCGCATGTTGGCCGCCCGAGCCTTTTGTGAATTGGAGGACTCCCGAGCAGTTCCTCACTTGATTGCACTTTTGCAGGATGGTTGTCCCTGGGTGCGTGTTAGTGCTGCCTATGCGTTGGGTCGCAACGTGAATGAGACTGCGATCGCGCCGCTGATTGAGCAGCTTTCCGACTGGAACGGCTACGTGCGTAAAGGAATAGTTTGGGCATTGGGCAACAGCCATACTCCTGAGGCGCTGTCGCCGTTGATTCAGTCATTAAAAACTGATATTCCGGCGGTTCGCTTGTGGGCAGCAAGTGCCCTGGCCCAAATGGTCAACGTCAGTTACGAAGCTGTAGTAGCGGCTTTGCCGCCGCTGATTGAAGTGATGCGCCGCGACGCCATTGCTGCCGTGCGGAGTAATTGCGCCTGGGCAATCGGCCAGCTTTGTCGCGAACTGCCATCTAATGTGGTGTACGCCACTGCGATTGATGCCCTCATTGAAGCCTTTGCTGAAGAAGAAGATTTAGGTGTGCGCGAAGATGCGCGCACCGCAATCTTGGCCGTTGGTGATCCTCGAGGACTCCAAATCATTGAGGAATTGGAGCAAGACGGCTGGTTTTATTGATTCAGCTGCTTTCCACGTGGCCAGCCGTTTACTTTCTCTGGCTCATATGGCAACTTAATAAGGCTGCCGCTGTTTACGAGTTCACACGCCCCTCTAGCGCTGCGATGTAGTTGTTGATCCTATGGTCGGTAAAGCGGCGGCTCAAGATCTTCCAACTCCACCGTGAACCTAGCTGCTGCGGCTCGGGTACGTGTGCATAGCCCTGCCACGATTGCGGCACGCGCGTAACGATATCCCATCCGTAAATGAATCGGTAGCTCTGTGGCACTCGCCGCCGAAACGAGTTGACCAGTGCCGAGTTACCGACGCGCGGCGCTCCAAAGCTGTATACCGCGATGGACTGCCCCGTGTGCTGCGTGATGTTGTACTGCACA
The DNA here is from genome assembly GCA_039026015.1 of Cyanobacteria bacterium P01_C01_bin.70. Classification (GTDB taxonomy): domain Bacteria; phylum Cyanobacteriota; class Cyanobacteriia; order Phormidesmidales; family Phormidesmidaceae; genus Halomicronema. The sequence goes on from JBCCNE010000154.1 coordinate 7,902, forward strand.
TCTAGCGCGGCAATGGTCGCGATCGCCCCGCCTAAGCTATGTCCCGTCGCGATTACCGGCACTTGAGGAAACGTCTTCACTAAGTCTAAAAGTGGATCTCGCACGGCAAAATAGGCGTTCATAAATCCTTGGTGAAACCGCACATCAGTCGTGGAATCGTCACCATAGGGGTAAATTTTCTGTCGCACCTGCAGGTTATTAATCCAATCGATGCCCTTTTCCGTGCCGCGAAAGACGAGATACAGGGCTGGCGGATTGGGAACGTACAGAACCGCCGCCTGAGTGTCAGTTTGGCCCCGATCTTGACTTTCAATTAGAGTGCTTTTGCTGCCGGGAAGACTGTCAAAAACAATCTCATCAAACCCTTCATATACTTCCTTGCTAAGTTGAGCACACAATAGCGCCACGCGATTATCTAACATGATTAGTATTGAGATAGAAATCTGGTCATTAACCAGCCCAAACTTGATGGTTAAACGCCACTGTTAGCCTCAAACGCTCTAGAGCGCATAGTGATGTTCTGACAGGAGTACTTAACTGACCGTCATTGTAAAATTCGATTCGTTAGTCAGTTGCTCAACGTGACAATGATTCACGGTGCGTTACCGCTAACGTAGCTCTCCCGAATGACTCCAATTTCTTTTAAAGTTCTACCTTTGCAGGCGCTACCAGGACTAAGTGCCGAGCATCTGAGCCAACTCCATCAGGTTGGCTTGCAAACCACCACTGATTTGCTGCAAGTTGCCCAATCACGTGCAAAACTAGAGGCAATCGCCGCGCAGCTCAAGCTGCCCCGCCGCCATCTTCAAAAATGGGCCGCTCTCGCCGATCTGGCTCGGCTTCCCAGTGTTGGGAGTGAATATTGTGGACTGCTGCTGCATAGTGGGGTCGCGTCTGTACAGCAGCTATCAACCCTGGCACCGGGAAGGTTGCATACGCAAATTCGCAAGCTGCATACAATGACAATGCGGCGCTCTGATCTTTGCCCGCCCCCCGACCAAATAGTGCAATGGGTACGCGAAGCCAAACTCGCGCAAACGGCTCATTCTCTCTGAGGCGCGGCTTAGGAGCTGCAGCTTCAGCATTATCGCAGAGCACAGCTTCAAGCAGCCACGTCCCAAGCATTTTCCAATCAAGTCAGGCGGCACAGCAAGTCCCGGTATAGTTAGAACCGCTCAAACCTCTACAAGCCTTGTAAAGAAGGCATCGTAGAGTTAATCTCTTAGGGCGGTCATCAATTAAATCCAGAATGCTTGCGGTATAGGCATTACTGCGCCCGCTCTGCAAAACCTGCTAGGGGCTGAACTGCTTTTAGCATAAGGATTCGAGCGTTAAATGATGACAGCCCCTAGTATTCTGCATTCGCATTCCACACTCTGCTATGTAGCCCGAAATACGGTCCCTCAAAAGCGCCCCGAGCTTGTCGCTCAGGGCGCTGTAAGGATCGCTATTGCGCCAATGTTACCAAAGGCCGCGAATCGGCTCAGCGGGTGTTGTTTCGGTTACGGGTTCTTCTGTCGTGGTCGTTTCAGCGGGTGTCGGTTCAGTCGTAGTGGTTTCGGCGGGTGTCGGCTCTTCTGTAGTAGTGGTTTC
>JBCCNE010000155.1:0-9421 GCA_039026015.1 Cyanobacteria bacterium P01_C01_bin.70
AGTTGAGGAGACGATAGACTAAGTCTTGGGCGGGGGTTGCAACCATCATTTGAACCGTTGGTACACCACGCCTGTTTTCTCAGATAATCGGATAGTTTTGAACTACTGTCTCACTTGAGACTGGTGCAAGATCTGAGGTAAAGCAATGTCTGCGATCGCACCCCTCGTCCCCTTCAACAACTGCTTGGCCTGTTCGACGCGCTGCTGAGTTAGGTATTGATGGGGCGTCATACCCATCGACTGTTTGAACAAGCGGCTAAAGTGAAACTGGCTGATGCCCGCCACCTCAGCGAGGTCAGCGAGTTTGATGGATTGGTCAAGGTGGGCGTGGATATAGTCAGAAATTCGTACAATCGTGCGATCGCCTAAGCCCCCGTCATAAACGGCTACTTTCGGCTTGGCAGTGGAGTATTCCCGCAGTAGATTGACAGCCAGCACGTTGGCCAGAGATTCCACATAGAGCTGACCCACCGAGCCATTGCCTCTGTGTAGCTCCGCCCGCAGCAGTTGCAACACCTGCTCTAGTTGCGAATCGCGGATGCGAAACTCATTTCTGAGTTCTAAGCGATCGGGATCAAGTTCAGCGGCGGATTCGGCGACTGATTGCAAAAACTGTGTCGGAATTTGTACATGGAAATAGTGGTCGTTTCCTTCGGCGTAGCAGGTGGCGGGAATATTTGCCGGGGTAATCGAAATGTCGCCTTTGGCGTACAGTCCGGTGTAGCGACGATCGCCCACTACTTGATGAAGGCGATAGGGACGCAGTGCTAGGCACAGTGCGATCGAGTACCCTTCCCAAGATTCCAAAATGTCGGTACTGCCAGGAGGCTGCTGAAACTCTTCGACCAGTAGGGGCTGCCAGCCTAGCGACTCACTCGATGCGATCGGTTCGGGGGTAGGGTTTGAAGACGGCGTACTACCCTTTCGAGATATCTGTGTCATAGCCAGTGACGCCCTTTTCAAAATTGACCGCAAGATTCCGACAATTACGCAAGATTCAGATATTTCGCTGCTTTAGATTCCCTTAAGGTGTCATTGTAGCCAACGGGGTTACGCGTCATGACGAACAACGTTCCCGTGTGGCGATTTATCCGTATGCGATTCACCAGAGGCAACCTGTCACTAATGGGGTAGTCCCCACTCAAATTGCCTATGGGGTAGCAGGTTGAACCGAGAAACCTCACTGCTGATTAAAGACTCTGGAAATAAAGTTTCTTACCGTATCGCAGCGATCGCTACTCGATCCCCCGCTGTCGCCGCCCCCTTGAAAAAGGGGCTCTACAGTAGCTGGATTGGAATTCCCCCTTTTTAAGGGGGGTTGGGGGGATCAAGTCTCCGTTAATAACGGCGGAAAACTTAATTGACGCTGTATTAAACATTCATCACTTAAAAATCTGCCATGTTCGGTTTTTCTCTAGAAGCCAACCTCAAAACCGAAGTTCGCGAATTTCTCAAACTCGCGGTTCCGCTTGCCAGTGCCCAATTAGCTCAATCGGCCACCGGATTTGTAGACACCCTCATGATGGGCCGCATGGGGCCGGATGCGCTCGCTGCCGGAGGACTTGCCTCCATCATTCTCTTATCGGTGATGTTGGGGACAACCGGTATGGTGATGGGCATCAGTCCTTTGGTTGCAGAAGCCTTTGGAGCGGGCCAAAAGACTCGCATTCAGCACTTGGTGCGTCAGGGATTGTGGCTATCGATCATGGTGGCGCTGCCGATGATGATTGTGATGAGTCAGAGCAATCACTGGTTGCTCTGGGTCGGCCAAGCTGAAGCGACCGTTCAGCTGGCATATACTTATCTCAATATCATTCTCTGGGGCCTGTTTCCGGTCGTCGGGTTTGCGGCTCTGCGCGCTACCGTGTCGGCGCTGTCTCACGCTCGTCCAGTGATGACCATTATGGTAACGGGCACGGCCTTCAATATTGCGGGCAACTACGTTCTGGGATTTGGCAAACTGGGATTTCCGCCGATGGGCCTAGCAGGGCTGGCATTGGCCAGTGTGATTGCCCAGTGGGGCATGTTCATCGCTATGGTGCTGTATGTCCTGAAGCATCCCAGCCTGAGGGCATATCGAATTTTTCAAGAACTCCATCGCCTGCGTCCCCGCATTCTCTGGCAGCTAATCTGGGTCGGTGTGCCTATCGGCATCTTCTCAGGACTGGAAGCGGCTTTCTTCATGGTGATCATGTTTTGGGTGGGCACTTTTGGGACGATCGCTCTGGCTGCCCACCAGATCGTCTTGCAAACGCTGACAATTGTGTTTATGGTGCCACTGGGTATTTCTTTCGCGACAACAGCGCGGGTTGGGCAGTGGTTGGGCCGCAAGGAGCTTCAGGGCGTTCAGCGGGCTACTTGGGTCAGCATTGGTTTGAGTACAGTTTTTGCTGGCAGCATGTCAGTCATGTTCCTCTTGTTTCCTAAGCAGGTCATCGGAATTTATCTGGATGTGCAAAATCCTGCGAATTTTGCCATTGTTTCTCTGGCCACGACACTGCTGGTGATTGCCGCGATCGCCCAGGTTCTGGATGCGTTTCAAAAAGCGATTTACGGCTCTTTGCAGGGGCTTCAGGATACGCAAGTGCCCATGTTGCTGATTGCCTTGGGCTACTGGGGCTTTGGGCTGGCGGTGGCTGGCGTGCTGGGCTCTTACCTCAACCTAGGTACACAGGGATTGTGGATTGGGCAATCGGTGGCGATCGCGTTAGTCGCGGCACTGTTTGCCTGGCGTCTGCGTCGACTCATCCGGCAGCAAAAGCTGTGCTCGTGATTTTGGGTCCATGTGGCTGGCGTCAGAAACTTCAGCAAAAGCTGATTGAGTCAGCATCCAGATCGCGCTCAGGGGCATGCATCACTCTGCGTAGCTGAGTTGCAAAAGTAATCGATCTCTTGCGTCAATGCTGAGCATCCCCTTAAATCCTCCAATGCTAAAGGACTTTCAAGCCCGTGGCGGGGACATACAGAACCTTCAAAAGCAGTTTCCCAAAATTTGGGGGACAGAAGGGGGCCTGATTTTATTCGGGCAAGAGGTCTAATGTTTATTTGCTGAACGTGATCGCCGCTCTCATAAATCCATTGCACCGTTACTCTATGGCTTTTGGGCGCTGAGGAGTAGTGAGCCCGCTGCGCAGTAAGCCTGATAAGTGGCATAGTCAGGAAAATAGGCGGACGGCGTAAAGTCGCTGGCGGCAGTTTGAACTGGCAGGGGCACGCAGCGAGCCGCAATGTTGGCCCAACCGGCGGATGCCAGCACCGTCTGCCACTCCGCTGTCGATAGGTTATGCACCGTTAGCGACAGTGCGTCGACCCAGTATTCAGCAGCGGGGTTGTCTTGGTAAAGATCAATCACCAGCCCCAGTCGACCGCCGGGTCTGGCAATGCGCAACCACTCCGCCAGCGTAGCGCGGGGCTGAGGCGTGTAGTAAACGGATTCGATGCAGACAACGTGGGAAAACTTGTCGTTCTCAAAGGGCGTGTTAGCGCTGTCTGCGGTCGAGAAACTCAAGTGGGGCAGAGTCCGCTGTGACGAGGCGATCGCAATCATCTCCGGGGAAAGATCAATCCCGATGCCAAGGGCGATGCGGGAGCCAATTAGCTCGTTGAGGACCCAGCCAATGCCGCAGCCGGCATCCAGGACAACAGAGTCATCTGCGATCGCCAAATTTTCCAGTAGTTGCTGGGTGGCAAAGCGGTGACCAGCCGCCATTTTTTCGCCTCGCCCGGCTTGAGCCCACTGGTCGAATTCAGCCGCAACGTCACGACTATGGGAGAAGGCATCCTGCTTTGAGGTCATGGCGTTGATAGATTCATAGAGAGACTGGAGGATGAGAGGGTGGGTGCCAAACTCAATGGACTTGAAAAAAACAAGCAGTTGCAATCATTGTAACCTTCGGTTTTTGCCTGTGAATTCAACTAGCAGCGTCTCACAGCAGCAAATCTAATAGCGGTTTTTCAGACATTTTGCCCGCGAGCTGGGCGATTATGAGGCAGTATTGATGGGAAAAGTGCAATCTTCAGAATGGCGGACAACGTCGACTCTATAAAGTCTTTGATTTTGACCAGATAAGAAAATACTCTAAGGCATTCATTTAAGTTAAGCGTAAAGATAATAAAGTCAAGGGTTGTAATCAAATCGAGTTCTAAAACTACCGTATTTAGCCCAATATTGCTTTAAGTTATGTCCTGGAGTTAAAAGGCTGACCTTAACGCGATAAAGCATAACTTGACGATGACTGCCCATCCAAATTTTATCGACCGGCTCAACTGAGATCACGGTTCCGCCTAAAGTGGAAACACAGTCAGAAAACCGCTCAATCATCCCATAATCAACTGTTTCAAAGATAAAGAAACTGCCTGAGCAGATTAAGTGACGACTGCGAATCCATCCTTGCACCTTTTTTTGTGCTTCTAGAGGGAGCATTGCGGGTTGAGAAACATTCAGAGTTGTTGACACGTTCTGATTAGGAGACTGTAATTTCATGGGAAAAACTTTCTCTTTTTTCAAACTTGAGGAAGCCATGCTCTGACCCCCAAACTTGCTCGTGAGTATTAATGTCCAGACCTCGATCAAAACTGGCCCAGGTGGACTCTGTAATCTCAACATCACTGACTAAATAGGTCTGGCAGCCATTTTTATGAATTAGGCAAGAATTACCGGGTTCCACACCACCGACAAACTTGTCTCCCTCGCGCCTAAACACCATGGAACAATGCTGTCGGCGCTCGATAATGTCAGAGGTAATGGTCTTTAAAATAGTCGGTTCACGGGCTGCTCCGGCATAAGCAAACGAGTCCTGTAGGCTGTAATTCTCAATATAAATATGGTCTGCTTTATCAACTAAGCGATGGATCCCTTGCCGGTAAGGAGTCCACAAATCATGGTCATAAACCTGCTCTGAATAAAAACCAATATCCGAGAAGAAATCAAAGGCTAAGGGTCGAAAAAATACGTGAATATGGGCAAACTCACGAGGATTTTCGGCTGCCTGCTGGTAGTTACTGAAATCTCCTGCCATCCAGCGAGCCAGGGTTAACAAGTTAGCCGAATAGCGATCGGATAAAGAGTTTGAGGAAGTGATCATCATCTGTAAAAAGCGCTTTAACTATCTACAACTGTCGAATTTCGGAAGAGAAAGACGCCGTTACCACACCCGAACCGTCACTCGTTTTAATTAAGGACACTCGACAGCGAACATTGGGGTTGACGAACCAAATTTTTTCCTCGGCGGCGGCGCGGTCGTAACTGGTGACCAAAACAAAAGTGCCGTCTTCTAAGAAGCGATAATCTCCAGCCGCCGCCATGGTTTCCGCATAGCCCTGCTCCCGCAAAAGCTGGCCACAGTTAAGCTGCTCGGGGTCAGGCACCGGCACTAGAACAGAAGACCCTTGCAAAATCTCCGCCCCGTCGTCCCAGTCGGACTGCCCCTCCCAACTCATTTTGAACGGAGCAACAATCTGTTGCGAATCAACTCCGTAGGCTTTGCAGAGCTCAACCACTGAGGCATCCTCTCGGGAGACAGCCTCAATGTCGATAACTGACTCTACGGCCTCAAAATGTCTAAAGGCCAAATGATGAGCGCTCCGCTGGGAACGCCACTGACCGACTGATTTTTCAACAAACTCCTCAATATTCATTAAAGTCATGCCGCAAATGATTTAGGCCCATAATTTTAAGGGCTCTTTTTGCTAAAGACTGCGCCAAAAACACGGGCAGGAGGCCAGCGGGCAGTCGGTTAGTTGTGGTCCGCTGGCTCGTGGCAACTTTAGGCTACAGTCACCACAGCTAAGAGTCTTTGAGCTTTATTGCTTCTAAGAACCAGTAACCGAGATAGCGTGGATGTCGCCGCCCAGGAGCTTGATCGACGGCATAGCCTGAGACATCTGATTAGGACAGTTCTGTGACCTTAAGCACCTTGCCACCAGTCTTAAAAATGGACTGCATTTTTTGCGATAGTTGGCTGTAGGCAACCACGTACTCTTGAGTACTCACACGACCAAGGCGGGCGGCAGAACCGCCACTGCTGACAGTGATCTTGAAGCGCTTTCCAGTATTGTCATAAGCACCCGTTTTGCCAGCGGGAGCCTTGATTTTAGTGGCCAGATTTGCGCCGATATCAGTGATGAGCTTGGCCTTTTTAGCAGAGTCATCGGTGGCCGACCCACGCATCAGCGCAAAGTTGCGATTGAACGTGACATTTTTCAGCCCAGCTTGCGTATTAGCCCGAGGGTAGGGAACGACGTTTTCGCCAAATTTGGCATTGTATTCATCGCTGTCGAGGTAAGCGTTAATATCGGCCTCATACCCCTGCTCGTTGTAGAGCACGACATGGGCAGAAATTTCTGCGTGGTCTTGGGGGGCGCGACCCAGCAAGTGCTTGAAATTGAGTTCGACAAATCGGTAAGGGGAAGAATTTTCAAAAAATAAAGAGCGGTATAAGTCGGACTGAGCGATCGCGCGCACGAATCCCTTGACCGTAATGTCACCATCACGCAGCTGCGATTCCGCCGTCACTAAGCACTGCGATTCCATTAAATAGGCATTGCCTAAAACCTGTTTATATACGGCCCGAATAACCATTTGTAGGTCATCTTCGGTGAAGCTAGGGCGAAGCTCCAAAACGTCTGCATCGGTGAGCCAAAGTGCCATAGTGATGATCTCCTTGAATCCCAAAAAGTATGCGAAGAACTGTGTTTGAATCTCAAAAAGCCTGATGGCCAAAACACCATCAGGCTGAGAAACGAGGCTATACAATTTCGGTAATGCTGACGATTTTGGCGCCGGTGCGATTAATGCGTTGAATTTGGGGCGTCATTTTGCTCCCTGAGACAATATATTCATTCGTGCTCACTCGACGAGGCGCATCGAATTTTGCAGCCGTCGTCAAGATTTTGAAGCGCTTCTCCATGCCAGAGCCAATCACAGTGGCCTTAGAAGGCTTGATGGTATTGGCCAGGTTTCCGCCCAAATCACCCACTAGCTGAGACGACTTGACGCTGCTATCAACTTGGGCAGGGCCACGGTTAAGGGCAAAAATGCGGTTGTATCCCACTTGCTTGGGGTTCGCTTCGCTGGCTTCACCACGGTAGTAGGGCACGACATTTTCTCCAAAAGCGGCCTGATACTCATCACTATCGATATAAGAATCAATTTCAGCCTCGTAGCCTTCAGCCACGCAGCGTACAATGTGCTCAGAAACCTCACGCTGGTCCTGTGGCGCCCGCCCCAGCAAGTGCAGGAAATTAAGTTCGACAAAACGATAGGGAGCGCAGGTCTCAAAGTAGCGGGCGCGGTAAAAGTCAGATTTCGCCACTGCTCGCACAAAGTCCCGGACGGTGATGGAGCGATCGCACAATTGCGACTCTGCCGTCGTCAAGCGCTCACTTTCCATCACGTGAGGATTACCTAAAACCTGTTTATAGACGCCTCTAATAACGACTTGGATATCTTCCAGATCACTGGTTGGCCACAGCTCAAGCATAAGAATTCAACGCTCCTAAAACAACAACAAATTACTCACTAAAGCTTTCAAAAGCTGCCAATAATTTTTCACTCCTCAAGACTTACGCAGCTAGATCTGATTTTGGCCCCTTGATCCCCCAATTTTGGGAAATCGGATTCAATATCCCCCAGATTTGGGGTATACCAAGGGGTTTTAAGTCCTAACTCCCGCACAAACTGGTTCAGACGGCTCTAAGTTCGAACCAGTTTGCGACCGGAAATGACCCTCAGCGATTGGCACTCTGTAATCGGCAGAGTACGCTACTGGGCGACAAACTTTGTATTTCTCTAAACGGGAGTAATGCTGGCAATTACGCCGCCTTCCCGGTGAATCCGCTGATACGTTTCGGACAGCTTGTCATAGGGCACCAGGAAGACCTGATTGGCGCGACGAAACCGGGAAACACGTCTAACCTGGTTAGCGCGAAAAGCCGTTGCTTCGATGCGATAGATTTTGCCACCGGCCGTTGCGCCTACTCCCTGGCGCTGACGGGCTACGGCTGGCGGATTGCGGAACGTCGCCCCATCGCTGCCGGGAGAAATAACCGGGGTAGGTTTGTTTTGAATCACAAGTGAATTCAAACGGGGGCTCTTACCAGCTAAGTCGGCCTTTAGACTGCTGGTGGAAGCTCCACGCACCAACTGAAAGAAGTGGGTGAACTGCACCATATTTTGACAGGCTTCAGACTTATAGCCCCGCATGTAAGGAACAAAATTCTCCCCAAAGGTCATTTGATACTCGTCGCTATCAATATAAGAATCGATATCGGCTTCAAACCCGTCCGTATCGAGGATATTGCTGTGCATCCGCATCTCTTCAAGATCGCGCGGGGCGCGGCCCAGCAGATGGCGAAAGTTTAATTCAATCGCGCGGTATCGGGGACAGTCGGAAAAAAAGCGAGACTGATACAAATTGGACTTAGCAACGGCGCGAACAAACTCGCGAACGCTTAAATCTCCTGACTTAAATTGCGATTCAGGAACAGCCAACCGCTCACTTTCCATTACATAGGCGTTTCCCAAAACCTGACGGTAAACGGCACGAATATAGGATTCAGCTTCTTCTACAGAACGGCCGGGCACCCATTCTATGGGAGAAGTCTCATCGAACAGGCTGACTCCTAATCTTGATGCGGGTCCAAAAGGCATTCAAATACTCCTAGCTAACAGCAGAGGATAAGAGCTATTGCAAAACAAACGTTTACACGGCAGCTGCTAGCAGTATTAAGCATCCAGCAGCAACCAAATAATTCGTCCAATTCGTCAGATCACTCAAAATGTGGATTAATTCCAGCTTTTCTGTAAAGATTCATACGAATTGTTATGAATAATCTTCTAACAGAGGCGACAGTCTGTATGAGAAGGGTTCATCAATGTTTACGTTTAGCTACCTTTTGAGTGATTTAGGTGCCCCCTGAAAGTGACGTGTCTCTGCACCAAAGGCGATTTTTCAGCCTGCAAAGAGGTTTGAGCCTGAATTTTCCAATGCTCTTCACGAGAGGCGACACATTTCTTTGCCAAACGTTACAAGATTTTCGGCTTTTGAATTGCCCATCTTGAACTGCTGATTTGGGACTGGAGAATGTCCGTGTGGCCGCGCTTCTCATCTCAGCATGGGCAATCATTAGGGAAGAGGAGAGGATTTCCTGATCAAGTCTTCGGGATGCTAGGGGCTGTCATCATTTAACGCTGAAATCCTTTTACTGAAAAGACTTCAGCCCCCAGCGGGTTTTGCAGAGCGGACGCGGTAATGCCGATGCAGCAAGCATTCTTGATTTAATTGATGACGCGCCCTAGCTTCAAGGACGGCTGCCACCACGTAATGGTTGGAATCTTGACGCAAAATGGCCAATAGCTTTTGGGCTTCAGAACTTTGGGAAAGGCTCAGGGTGGTTGCCGAGCGCCAGCGATCGCGCCAAT
>JBCCNE010000156.1:0-9407 GCA_039026015.1 Cyanobacteria bacterium P01_C01_bin.70
CACAATTCGCAGGTGGGGAAACCGCTGTCTGAGCGGAATCAACTGCCTTTCGATAAAGCGTTTCTCGCGATCAAACACATCCACGCCCCTGTCAGTCACTTCCCCGTGCAGCAAGAGGGGCATATCCGCCTGCTGCATGGCGGCCAAGACGCGATCACATCTTTTCAGGTCCGTTACCCCAGAGTCTGAATTGGTCGTGGCCCCGGCGGGATAGTATTTGACCGCTTTCACAAACTGGGTAGCCTGGGCAGCAATGATTTCTTCTGGCTCCGTATTGTCGGTAAGATAAAGGGTCATCAGCGGTTCAAACGACTCGCCAGCTGGAATCGCTGCCAAGATGCGATCGCGATAGGCGGCAGCATCAGCGACTAAGCGCACTGGCGGCTTAAGATTCGGCATGATGATGGCGCGGGCAAACTGACGCACGGTGTAGGGCAAAACCATTTTCAGTACGGCACCGTCACGCACGTGCAGATGCCAATCGTCGGGTCGGGTAATCGTCAGAGTTTGCATCTTTTGGCCGAAGGATTCCTGCATCCAAGCTGCATGATAGCGCTACAGATAAGCATCCTCTACAGCCACCGCTCCCCTGCTACGAGTGCACTGCACATGTGCGCACATGCAGACTGCTTGCTCGCGGCGAGACGGCCCCAACAAGCTTTAGCCGCAATTCACTAAGGCTTACGCTCAATCTTGACTGCCGGCCGATGTGACAACCGCACTCTTAAATACGATTTGAAAGTTATGAATTAGAAAACTATGAAAGCGGCGTGACAGTCGCGCCCCCCAGATAGAGGATGTAGTCGCTCATCAAAAAATAAACCGTCATCATGGCCACTGCAGAGGAAGCCACTAGAAAGCCCGCCAGCATAAAAGAAAACTCTTGACTCTTGACAGCCTGCTCCATCAGGCGCAAGGCCCAAACAACCAGTGCAATAACAACCACCACAGTTAGAAGGAGCATAAACGGCGATCGCCTAAATTTCTCTTTTAATTAAACCCGTTATGTAAAGCAGTGTAACAGAAATTTAATGAAGTGATCAGATTTACACTGCCGGTCTGGTGGGGATTTGATGACCTGTGAGATAGGTTTTAATCTCGCTTACGGTGAGTTGACCATAGTGCAGCAGGGATGCCAGTAATGCCGCTTCGGCTTTCCCCGTGGTGAGCGCTTCGTAGATGTGGTGGCAGTTGCCAGCCCCGCCGGACGCAATGACAGGAACATCAACCTGCTCTGCGATCGCTTGGGTTAGGGGCAGATCATAGCCGGCTTGGGTGCCGTCAGCATCCATGCTGGTCACGAGCAATTCGCCGGCACCGCGCCGCACCACCTCTTGGGCCCACGCCACCGCGTCGAGTCCAGTGTTTTGGCGGCCACCGCGCACGTACACATCCCAACCGGGATTCTCCGCTGACTCGCGCTTCCGGGCGTCAATCGCCACCACAATACATTGAACGCCAAAGCGATCGCTAGCTCGATCAACCAGATCAGGCTGACGCACGGCCCCCGAATTGATGCTGACCTTATCTGCGCCTGCTCTTAACAATTGTTTTATCTGTTCTAAGGAATTGATGCCGCCTCCCACCGTCAGCGGGATGAAAACCTGATCCGCTGTGCGATAAACCACATCCAATAAAATGCCTCGATCTTCATGGGTAGCGGTGATGTCTAAAAACACCAGTTCATCGGCTCCAGCCTCGTTGTAGGCCTGAGCCAATTCGACTGGGTCGCCAGCATCGCGCAAATCTACGAAGTTGACGCCTTTAACAACGCGCCCGGCATTAACGTCTAGGCAAGGAATAATGCGCTTGGCCAGCATGGTGCTCCACCGATCCCCATCTTCTATCAGGAAATCATTATTGCTCTTCTAACCATAGACCAGGATGGCGCAAGACGCTGATAAACTAACACTTACGGCGTTTCCTTGCTGGGTGAGTTACACCACGCTGCCTAAAGACGCAGGTCTCGGGGCATTTTTCGTACCTCACGAGCTTCAAAAGCGCTGCATTCGGCGTTCAGGGCCGATGATGGATCTCTAAAATTTTCAGGTAGTCAGGTTAGGCATGACGTTAGAAATTGGACAAAAGGTGAAAGTTTCTCGCCTCCGCGACCGCGTTTCTCAAGATGTTGTCAATCGGCTAGGCACGGCCGGTGTCGTCCGCAACTTTAAGATGGTTGACGGCAGCGGTGTTGGCGTGGTGGTTGAGTTTGATGATGACTTTTCTACTTGGTTTTTTGAGGATGAACTGTCCCTTGTTCAGTAGCGGCCGTCAAATTTATCGTACTTAAAGAAGACTGTGTCTCAAATATTGACTTTTCTTGGGCAATCGAGAACGGCCTGTGCGATCGCCTCGATCGCGATGGCACGACAGTTGGCCCAGCAGGGTGCCCGCGTCCTGTGGTTGACTCAAGATAGCGGCCCGCTACCCGCGACGTTATGGGGGCAGCCCTTAACGACCGAAGCGGGGGCGATTGGAACAAATTTATGGACGCTGCAGCTGCAGGCAGCCAAGCTGTTGGAACAAAGTTGGGACCTGGTTAGAAGCTTAGAGGCCCAGTATTTGCGTAACCCGCTGCTGAAGCAGGTCTTTGGTCAAGAACTCGTGCTGCTGCCGGGGATGGAAGATGCCCTGACGCTAGATGCCATTCGGGTGCTGTATGACAGCCAAGAATACGATTACCTCGTCTACGATGCCGTTTCGGGAAAAGCGTCTTTGCGGATGTGGGGCCTCCCAGAGCAAATGGACTGGTATATCCGTCGTTTTCAAAAGGTGCTGGCAGAATCGGAGCTGGCGCAGGCGCTATCACCGTTCATCCAACCCATCGCTGGGGCCGTGCTGAATATCAGCGGCAGTCAGGAATCGATCAACCAACCAGTCCAGCAGGCGCGCGATTTTCTGGCGGCGGGACGTCAGGCAGTGCAGTCAGCGCAGCACTGTTTAGGCTTTTTGGTGACCACGGCGGCGCCTGCCGATAGCGCCATGGGTCGCTATCTGTGGGGCAGTGCTCAGCAAATCGGCATGACGGTAGGAGGTGCGATCGCCTACGACACGCAGCTTTCTGACCAATTCTTTGCGCCTATTCCCGTACAGTCTTGTCCAGCGCTCATAGACGACAATTGGGAGCCCCTAATGGCCACTGTGCCCGATTTAGAAGCGGCGGTGCAAAATGCCCCGGCACCAGTGGTGATTAACGAAACCGCAAAGCAGGTGAAGCTGTTTCTGCCGGGATTTACCAAGGCCGATATTGATTTGACCCAGTATGGTCCGGAAGTGACGGTTACCGCCGGTGATGTCAGGCGCAATCTCTTTCTGCCCACCAGCTTGAAAAACCGCTCCGTACAGGGGGCAAAGTTCCAGGAAGACTATCTTATCCTTTCCTTCTAGTTTTCCTGACTTCAGGCAGAATAGTGCTAATGCAGAATAGTGCTAGTGCAGAATAGTGTTTGTACTGGCTTACTGAAGGCAAGGTAAAGGCGAAAAGCATAAACTTTGAAGCGCAGTTAGTGAAAGCTAAGGAGAGTTCTGAAAAAGAAATTACCTGAAAAAAAACCGAGGGAGTAGGTTGCGGTTGACGTCAGGAAACCTAACGAAATAAAGGCTTTTAGAGTGTTGGGTCTCGTTCCTCGACACCAACCTCGAGGGGATATTCATTTCTGGAGAACGCCTAACGGCAGGCGAATTACGATCCAAGACCAAGGCAAGGAAGTAGGTCGAGCGTACATTTATTTAATGCACAATGATTTGCATGAGCAGCCCTTTGGCCTGATAGAAGATGTATTCGTCGAGCAAGTCTATCTTGGTCAAGGCATGGGCCCAGCACTCGTCAAGCGAGCTATTGAGTTAACCAAGGAAGCGAACTGTTACAAGCTGATTGCTACCAGTCGGACTTCTAGACCACAAGTTCACGATTTATACAAACAGTTGGGATTGACTCAACATGGCGTTGAGTTTCGCCTTAAAGTTTGAAAGCGCCCGACATCACTTTACGAAAACCTAGACGCAGACCCTGATTGGAGACACTATGGCTGATCCTGTATCAGAAGCCCCCCAGGCCACCTCGGAAACCGCTAAAGGTGGCAAAGCCCGACAATTGCTGGGCATTCGAGGAGCGAAAGCGGGCGAAACGTCCATTTGGAAAATTCGTCTACAGCTGATGAAGCCGATTACGTGGGTGCCCTTGATTTGGGGTGTCGTTTGCGGAGCGGCCTCTTCAGGCAACTATGTTTGGAGTTTGGAATATGTGCTGGTGGCGGCGGCCTGCATGCTGCTGTCGGGGCCGCTGCTGGCGGGCTATACCCAAACGCTGAATGACTTTTACGATCGCGAAATCGACGCCATTAACGAACCCTATCGCCCCATTCCGTCCGGGGCCATCTCCACCTCTCAGGTGGTGATTCAGATTATTGTGCTGCTGGTGGCGGGCATTGGCGTGGCCTATACGCTCGACCAGTGGGCGGAACATGAATTTCCCATCGTGACCGCGATCGCCGTTGGCGGCGCTTTTTTGTCCTATATCTACTCGGCGCCGCCCCTGAAGCTGAAGCAAAACGGCTGGCTCGGCAACTATGCCCTCGGCGCTAGCTATATCGCCTTACCCTGGTGGGCCGGACACGCTCTATTCGGCGAGCTCACCCTAACGATCGTCCTGTTGACTCTGTTTTATAGCTTGGCGGGACTGGGCATTGCCATTGTGAACGACTTTAAAAGCGTGGAAGGCGATCGTCAGCTTGGCCTAAAATCCTTGCCGGTAATGTTTGGTATTGGCACTGCCGCCTGGATCTGCGTCCTGATGATTGACGTGTTTCAAGGCGGGGTAGCGGCCTATCTCATGGCGATTCACCAAAACCTGTACGCTGTGCTGCTAATCCTGCTGATTATTCCTCAAATCACGTTTCAAGACATGTATTTCTTGCGTGACCCGCTCGAAAATGACGTGAAATATCAGGCTAGCGCTCAGCCGTTTCTGGTCTTTGGCATGCTGGTAACGGCCCTGGCCTTGGGCCATTCACCTCTTGTATAGCATTGCAGGAGATCTCAGACTGGGTCGAAAATTTAGCGCGGTACCGCAGCCATAGTTTCTGGAATGCGAGCTTTTAGTATAGTGTGGGCTGAGGCGATCACTATGATTGAGATTTAAGCCGGTGAGAGGATAGATTTGGCCGTGGCTAATACGTTCGTTCGACGGTTTCGAAAGTTGTTTATGAGTTCGGCATCTGCTGGTCGAGCCTCACGCGGTCAGCGCTCAATGTTCGCAAGCTCATCTTCGCCGCCCCCCGCTCAGCAGATTTATCCCCTCGCTGATCCTGCAGCTGGGCCTGAGCCCCATCATCGCCCGCCCTATCGCCGCCCCCTCTACTTGCGACCGCTGTTTTGGGTTGTGTTGACCGTGGGAGCAGTTGGGGCGACTGGGGTAAGCCGTACCTATCGGATCTGGCAGGCTACCGCAGCCGATTTGCCAGCCGTGACGGATCTGCAAACGTTTGAGCGGCAGGGCACCATCACCATCCAGTCTGCGGATGGCGTTATTCTGCAAAAAATTGGCCCTGCTACCCGGCAAAAGCTTACCTATGACGAAATCCCCGAATCGATGATCGCGGCCTTCATCGCGGCAGAGGACCGCCGCTATTACGACCATAGAGGTATTGATTCCCAGGGCATCGTTCGGGCCATGGTGAACAATATTCGCCAGCGTGATTTGGTTGAGGGTGCTAGTACGATCACTCAGCAGCTTGCCCGTATTGCCTTCCTCGACCAGGAACGTAGCGTGCAGCGGAAAGCCCGTGAAGCCTTGCTGGCGCTCAAAATCGAAGAAGAATTTAATAAGGCCGAAATTATTGAGCGCTATCTCAATCTGGTTTATTTGGGAGCGGGGGCCTATGGCGTGGCCGATGCGGCGTGGGTCTATTTTGGCAAGCCAGTGGATGAGCTGACGCTCTCAGAAGTTGCCCTGATCGCGGGGATGGCACCGGCTCCGAGTGCTTATTCGCCGCTGGTTGATCCTCAAGCTGCCGAGACTCAACGCAATATCGTGATTCGGCGGATGCTGGAAAACGACAAAATCAGTCAGGCAGAAGCCAATGAGGCTCTGGCCGAAGCGATCGCGACAACCCCCAAGGAGCCCAAATTTCTCTACAGCGAATTTCCCTATTTTACGGTTTTTGTCCAAAAGCAGCTGAGTGAAATTCTGCCGGCAGAAACGATAGAAGCCGGGGGACTGACAGTAGAAACCACCCTCAATACCGACTGGCAGCGCAAGGCCCAGGCAACTATCAACGAGACCGTCGCGACGGTGGGTAATCGCCAGCGATTTAGTCAGGCTTCGTTGGTTGCGATTGACCCGCGCAACGGAGAAATCAAAGCTGTTGTAGGGGGCACTGACTTTAACGATAGTCAGTTTAACCGGGCCACTCAGGCACTGAGGCAGCCGGGGTCAACCTTTAAGACGCTCGTTTACACGACGGCGATCGCCGCAGGATTTGACCCCAATAAAACCTACACTGATGCCAAATTTGTAGTCGATGGCTATGAGCCCAAAAACTATGGAGACGGCTACAGCGGTACTGTCTCTATGCGTAACGCACTGTCTTCATCCATTAATATTGTGGCCGTCAAAGTATTGATTGATGTCGGGTTTGAGCCGGTCATCAACATGGCCAAACGCATGGGGATTGAATCCGAACTGCTGCCCACGTATTCTCTGGCCCTAGGCGCTTCTGAAGTTACCTTGTTAGAGCTGACCAGCGCCTATGGGACGTTGGCGCGTCAGGGTAAACACCATCCCGTCCACGGGATTCGGCGCGTGCTCGACAGCTCCGGCAAAGTCATCTATGAAATTGACAATGCCCCCACGCAAGCCGTGGATGAAACCACTGCGGCGATTGTGACGTGGATGCTACGCAGCGTGGTTGAAGGCGGTACTGGCGGACGGGCCTACATTGGTCGTCCTGTAGCAGGCAAAACGGGTACCTCGGAAAAGGATCGCGATCTCTGGTTTGTAGGCTACATTCCGCAACTGACGGTCGGCATCTGGCTGGGCAATGACGATAATAGCCAGACCTGGGGGGCGAGCAGCTCAGCCGCGGCTACCTGGAGTGACTTTGTATCCAAACTACTGGACGATATCCCGGAAGAAGATTTTCCACCATTGCCGCAACTGGCGGGGCGCAAAGGCAGCATTGAAGCTGAGCCGGTTAAACCCAACAGGGTCAGAGCGGCCGCCGCCGATGACGCCGATGATGAGCCAGTAGATAGCGATGTGGCGGGCAATGATGAACCTGAGTCGGCTGCTGAGGCCGAACCGGAGCCTATCGAGGATAGCAGCTCGGCTGATGACTTTCCGTCAGAGCCGGCTCCGGTTGCACCAGCCCCTGCGCCGATTCCCGAACCGCCGCCGATTCCCGAGCCTGCTCCCCCTGAGCCAGTCGTCGAAGATCCGGCCCCTCCCCCGGCACCAGAACCTCCTCCAGCGCCCCCTCCAGCCCCCGCACCAGCCCCTGCACCGGCCCCAGTTCCTGCCCCTGCTACCGATGAAGGTTAAGGATAGTGAGTTAAGGACCAGATCCGGTATTTTGAGCAATTTAGACGCTGGACCAGGGCCGATTCACTGTGACGAGATAAAAATTACGGTGTAAGGTACCCGCTATCTTCTTTGTAGCCATGAACCTTATCGAAGCCTCCAGACTGTCCCGGATTATCGCAAGGCGCGTGGGAAACGTCATCCGTTATGGATCATTTTGGTCTTCATGGTGATGGGAAATTTAGCGGGGTATCAGGGCAATCGTCCCCTGGAAGAGTTTGCGAAACGCTACGGTTCCGAGGTGGCACGCTTATTGCCGATTGAACTCGATGCCGTACCCTCCTTTTCGGTGTTCCGGCGAGCACATATCGGACTTGACTTTGCCGCGCTCAGTGAGGTCTTCGCTCAATGGATGCGCCAGTATCTCACGGTCGATGACGATGTGTATGCCATGGACGGCAAACGAATTCGACACCCCCTCACCGACCATGACGGCAAAACACGCTTTGTCGGACTCGTCAGTGTCTTTGCTCAAACTCAAGGAATGACCGTATGATTTAGCGGCGCTCACCACCACCGCAACGAGCGAATTGAAGGTGGTGCAGTACTGGCTGGAGAAGCTTCACCTGAGCGGAGCAGTTTTGAGTCTGGATGCGCTTCACGCGCCCAAAAACTCTGTCGCTCATGGTTGAGGGGGGCAATGACTATATGGTGTCGGTCAAAGCGAATCAGGGGAAACTCTATCACCCAATCGAGACGAGCGTTCGCTATCGCCAACCCCGTCCAACGGCCTCAACCCCCTGCGAGCGCCAGCATGGTCGGCAAGAACAGCGCTTCGTCGTTTCTATCGCCACCACTGCAAGACTCTGTAACAACAGGGTGCGAGGACATTGGAGCATTGAAAATCGATTGCATTGGCCGAAAGATGTGGTTCTCCATGAAGATGACACTTATGGCCGAAACCCCAATGCCTTGCTCAAGGCCTCACTGTTGCGTTCGATTACTATCGATTTGATACGACTGAATGGCTTCAAGTCGGTCACTTCTGCTCTACGGGAGCTGGCCAACCAAGTTGAGACGATTTTTCGTCTCCTACAATGAATCAACCCTGATGCTCAAATGGCTGCAGCGTGAACTGGCTTTTGGTGTTCGCACCCGTTAAGCGCTTGGTAGACAAAAGTCTGTTCCAATGTCTCCTTGTTCATCCAGGCAAACATTAGAACATCTTTAGTTTTGACGCCTTATGTAGGGATCAGACCTTGCACATTGAATGCAAGCTGCTCGATAATTTCATCCAGACCGAAAGACGTAAGGTCAGCTGCTTGCTCAGGCCTCTCAAAATATCCCTCTTCTGTCACTCTGGGGAGAGATAAAGCAGAATAGACTTGTTGTGATGGGTGTTGATGACGATGTCTGTCCCGCGCGCAGCTCGGCCGCCGATTGGCTTTGTGGATCAGGACTGTCAGTTTTAGGCTGAGTTGTTCCCTGAAGGGCGTCGCTTTGAAGCCTTCAAATGGTTGTCCCTAGGAATGATTAGCGAGCTTAACTAGAAGTTCTTGCCGACCAGGGCCCGAGCGGTTGGTCTCGACAATGAGCAAACCTTGCCTGCCTTTCTCAGCGAGTCTCCTTGGACGGTGCGCCAACGGCGAGGGCGAGGGCGAGCGACGATTCGGAAGGGTGTCGATGGTCGCCGTTTAGTGTGGTGGATTGACGAAACGGGCGAGTGCCCAAAAGGGTCCAGCCGTGACTATGTGAAGCGCCAGGATATCGGCCACGTCGGCCAAAAAGAGAACGGCATGGTCGCCGTCAGTGCCGATGGTCGGTTTCCAGGCCTGGTGCTGCCCCTGACCTTTGAGGTGTACAAACCTCGGGAACGCCTCAAAGCGGG
>JBCCNE010000157.1:0-9386 GCA_039026015.1 Cyanobacteria bacterium P01_C01_bin.70
GGGCCTGTTTTTTGACTACCTGCCGCATCGCCCCTTTGAAGAGCGCGATCGCTGGAAAAACGCCCGCGTCTATCCCAGTGCCATTTTGAATCTGCTGATTATGGGGCAAAACTATCATTTGGTTCATCATCTGTGGCCATCCATTCCCTGGTATCGCTACAAGCCTACATACGAGGTGATGAAACCGCTGCTTGATGCCAAAAACTCTCCCCAGTCTTTGGGCATTTTGAACGGCGCTAAAGACTTTTTTGGCTTTTTGTATGATTTGGTGCTGGGTATCCGCTTCCATCCCCACAAGTCTTCTCAGAAGCCTGACTGATTCTTGAGCTAGCGATGATCTTGGAGAGCGGTGATATGGTGGACTGTGAAATGCAGAGGTAAAGCTGCTGGCACTTTAGTTCGTCTCTACAGGGCGATCGCTTTGGTCATACTTCGCCCCACGTCTCACCCACGGGCAAGATTCCTGTCCTTAAAATGCGGGCGAGACGTCCGCACGAAAAACATTAATCAATTGGCAGATTTAGGGCGCTCACTGGCGGCTGATTCCCTGCAGGCTCACGAAGACAAGCCCTACAGCATTTTTTGCCTGCTGAAGGACATCAACTCCCAGCAATCGCTACTCTGCCGCCTGCTGTTTTTGCATCACGTACTGGCCGTGAATGTTAACCGCATAAGGGACACCGTAGGTCATCAGGGCTGCAAGCCAGCGAAAAGGCGTCATTGTGCCTTGAGCCAGGGCAGTCCCATGATTGATGGCAAACAGCACCGTGCCCACAACGATCGCCACGCGAATCGCGCTTCCCATCATGTCCGGATTGACCAATGCCGCCAGATATCCTCGGATAAACTGCACCTTCATTTGCTGTTCGATTCTCAAAGTCCTACCTACAATTCAATCATGGCGGTTAATGCCATTGGTTCCAAGTCTCTGTCGTAGACCGCATGAGTCGCAGTCCTTCCCTTTCTCGAATTGTGGCACTGCCCAATCGCGTTCAGATTTTAGTGTGCGGCCTGGGTAGTTTGGGCCAACACTGTGTCGCTAATTTGAAAACCTTTGGGGTACAGGTAAACGCCATTGAGCTGCAGCCGAGCGATCGCTGGGAAATTGAACAGCTGCCCCACCTGATTGACAACCTCATCATTGGCGATTGCCGTCAGTCGGATGTGCTAGAGCGGGCGGGCGTCCATCACTGTCGGGCCGCGTTGCTTGTCACCACCGATGAACGAGTCAATTTAGAGGCGGCCCTTAGTGCGCGGGTGCTCAACCCTCAGATTCGTCTGGTCGTGCGGTCAGAGAAGCAAAATTTAAATGATTTGCTAGAGCAGCAGCTCGCCAATTTTGTGGCGTTTGAGCCGACGCAACTGGCAGCCCCGGCCTTTGCCCTAGAGGCGCTGGGGGAAGAAATGATTGGCTTTTTCAAGATTGATAATCAGCCATTTCGAGTGGTCAAGCGGACAATCGCCCCCCAAGATGCCTGGTGCGACAGCCGTAAGCTACATGAAGTTATCAACCGCGATCGCCGGATCTTGCGCCATATTAAAGCGTCAGATGTGGCCCTGACGCCTGAAGAATGGAGCTTGCAGGCCGATCATCCCTACAGTGCGTCGGCGCAGTTTTATACATGGCTGCCAGATGAAGTGGTTCGAGCGGGAGACGTGGTTGTCGCTGTCGAAGCCGATTTAGGAGATGGCCTTCATTTGCCCTCCAGGGACGCGTATGCGTCCCTATCGGCGCCGAAACCAAGCCTTTGGCAACAGCTGCTAAAGGGGCTCACCCATTGGCAGACTTGGCGACCACGAGCGGCGATCGCCACCTACTGGCGAGCCAGCGCCAAAAAACAAATTCAGCGGGTGGCGTTGCTCTGTGGCATGACAGTGGTGACGTTGTGCGCTGTGGGCAGCCTCTTATTGGTTCTAACCCAAACCGCGCCCACCTGGGCCGATGCCTTTTATGCGACCGTTGTTTTGCTGTTGGGAGGGTACGGTGATGTCTTTGGCGGGGTGACGTTGTCGGCTCCGATGCCCTGGTGGCTGCGGCTGTTTAGCCTCAGTCTGACGCTCGCCGGGACGGCGTTTATCGGGGTATTGTACGCGTTGCTGACCGAAAAACTGCTGAGCTTACGATTTGAGTTTTTAGCCAAGCGACCGCCAGTGCCCGACAAAGACCATATTGTCATCATTTGGCTGGGGCGAGTGGGCAAACAAGTTGTCGAGATTTTGCAGGATTTAAGACAGCCGGTAGTAGGGATTACCAATCAAACCATCGAGCCTGACGTGCTGCCGCAAATGCCGCTGATCACGGGGACGATTCGGGAGGGGTTGGACAAAGCAAATTTGGCAACCGCCAAGAGCGTTGTCGCCGTGGGTGACGATGAAATCCAGAATCTAGAGTTGGGCCTGATGGCCTACCGCTCTAATCCCCACAGCCGCTTGATTATTCGCACTTACGACCAACTGTTTACCGATAAGGTGGCGCAGCTATTTCCCTATGCACAGGTGTTGTGTGCTTCGGCCTTGTCTGCAGAAGCCTTTGCTGGAGCTGCCTTTGGCGAAAACGTGATGGGCCTGTTTCGGCTGTATCAACAAACCGTGTTGGTAACGCAGTATCAAATCGAGGCGGACGATACCCTACACGGACTGCTGTTAGCGGAGATTGCTTACGGCTATGGTGTGGTGCCGATTTGGTGTCAGCAAAAAGGGCAGCGATCGCGGCTCATGCCCTCAGACGACATCCAGCTGCAAGTGGGCGATCGCCTGGTCGTCCTGGCAACCATTCGGGGCCTACGCCGCATCGAGCAGGACGATCTGGCCCCGCAACAGTGGCAAGTCGAGCTGCTGCAGGCCAGCGCGGCCGCCGCCATATTTGAGGGCGGGACTGAAATTGCTCGCGTCACCGGCTGCACAATCGGCGAAGCTCATGCCTTGATGCAAACTTTACCAGCGGTATTTCCCAAAAAGCTCTATCTGCACCAGGCGATTCGGCTGGTGCGGCGGCTGAGTCGTCTTCGGGTAAGCGCTAAAATCTTGCCATTAGAAGACCGCACCGGCATCCGCTAGTCCGCTGGATACGCTAATCACCTGGGACAAACCAATGCCGCTGATAGGCTTCTCACGTTACCGAGCGATCGCACGATGGCATCCCTTTGGCCCTATTCCACCCCTGGCATACCCGATCACCTGTTTGAGCAGCTTCCCGGCATTCCTATCAGCAAGCGGGAAGTGCGGCTCCTCATTGTCGGCGCTCTGCGCCTCAAACCAGGGTCACAACTGTGGGACTTGGGCGCCGGCACCGGCACCATCGTCGTCGAAGCGGCGCTGCTGTGTCCTGAGGGCAGAGTCGTTGCGGTGGAGCGCGATCCTGAGGTGGCCAATCTGATTCGGCTGAACTGCGATCGCTTTCAGCTAACCAACGTTGAAGTCGTGGAAGGCTTGGCTCCCGACTGCTTGAGTACGCTGCCGCCCCATCCCGACTGTGTGATTATCGAGGGCGGCAAATCCATGAAAGATATCGTCGCCGCCACTTGGGACTACTTACCCAATGGGGGCCGCCTGGTGGTCACTACAGGCACCCTGGAAACCCTCTACGGCATTTCAGAAACCTTTGCGAAACTTTGCGTCCGCAATGTTGAGATTGTACAGCCCGCCATCAATCGACTGGAAACGCGGGGCCTGCAGCAGGTCTTGAAAGCAATTGATCCGATCTTTATTCTCAGTGGTGAAAAACTGGATTGAGACTGAAGGTGAGGTGATGGGCTGGGTCAGTAATACCATTTCTCTGAAATAGCACTACAGATCGGAATGGAGAGCTTGAGGAGCAAGAGGGCCGGGGAACAGGATGTATAGCGAGAGTTTGGAGAATCTGTATAAGGTGGGTGATGGCGGTGAAAGGCAGAGTGATGGAGGACTGGGGACCAAACCGGAATTGCCCTTAATAGAAGGGCCTTAACGAAGCCTGCCTATGCGCCCAGCGCTACTGAGCCTGTAGCCACTGCTCAATGCGATCGCCCAAGGCCTGCACTTCAGCTTCCAGAGTGAAATAGTGGATGCAGGCTCGGACACAATGGGGATACAGCAAAATTCGCAGCAGCATTTTGTCCGCTTCCAAGTCTTTGACCAAGCGCGTGTGCAGATTGGGACTGGGCTGACCAGCATTATCCAATAGTTCGAAGGACACTAGCCCCGACTGCGGCGGTGTCGCCGACACCATGCAAATGCGAGGATGCTGCTGGAGCCGCTGCCAGAGCCTTCCGCTCAGCTCACTAATTCGCTGAAACCGGGTTTCCGCGCTGCCCCACTGCTGATGCAGGCGCAAAGCCGCCTGTAGCCCCGCCATCAGCGGATAGTCCGAGGTGGCAACCTCATAGCGTTGACCGCTAGGTTTCCAGCCGGTGGGATTGGCCTGAGTGTCAATGGTGATGCCGCGCCAACCAATAAACGTTGGGGCGATCGCCTCCCGAATGGCGGGTCGCACATAGAGGCCCCCCAAACCGGCGGGTCCACAGCACCATTTGTGACCGGTAAAGGCATAAAAGTCCACCTCAATTTCTGTGATGTCAAGCGGCAGCATGCCCACCGACTGGGCCGCATCCGCCAGCACCCAAACCGGACGTGGAGCATGGCCGTGACACAGCTGCACAATGTCGGCCAGCGGGAGTAGCTGCCCGGAGTTCCATAAAATATGGCTGATCACTAGCAGGCGCGTCTGGGGCCGTAACGCGGCCTTAATCACGGCTACAGGATCACCGCCCTGAGCAGTTGCCAGCATCGGACAGAAATCCACTTCAATGGCAAAGCGGCGACTGACTTCCTGTACGGCAGCAACCACGCCGGGATGCTCGCAGTCAGTCAGCAAAATGCGATCGCCCGCCTGCCAGTCCAAGCCCCACAGCGGAATATTGCACCCGACAGTGACGTCTTCCGTGAGCGTCATCGCCTCAACGGGCACCTGCAAATCATCAGCCAAGGTTTGCCGCATGGCCATCGTCAACTGCTGAATCCACTGATTAGTGCTGTCTGAAAATGGCCCCTTGGTCTGCAGCGTCTGATAAGTCTGATAAATTGCCTCCAAGGCCGCCTGCGGCATCGGCCCCTGCCCGCCAAAGTTAAAGTAGTTTTTGTTTGCTAGCGCCGGAAACTGGGCGCGCCAGGTCGGCAAATCTGAATCAGTCCTTAAAATCATGATTTCAGCGGAGTCGACCCTTTCACTCTACTGCACCTAAACTCAGGCCGACCAAGCGCCTAGGACTACTCTCAGCTCAGGCTGGTTAATCACTCTCCAATCTTGCAGTCGAGTTGGTACTGCTGATTGGGGCTCCCTGAGCCCAAAATTTGGGACGCTAAATTCCCCATTTTTCCAGCAGCACTGCTCTTGGCATGCTGCGTCTCGGCAGCATGCCAAAGGCATTTGGGGAGGCATTTTTCCAGGAGACGAAGGCAGGAGGTTCAAGGGCGGGGCAGCGCAAACTGTACAGGATTCCTCTGCTTCCTGCGCCAACGACGTAAAGATCGTTAGCGGTTACTTTGGAAGTTGGCGGTCAGGACCGCGACCGGCGGCAAAAAACCAGCGGCCCGCTCCATTGACGTTTGCAGAATGGCATTCCAGGCCACTCCCAAAACCTTCGAGGGAGTGACGTCGTCTTTGACCAATTCCCAAAGCTTTTGCACTTCTTCGGTATGGAGGCGGTCATCTTCAGTCATGGCCAAAATTAGGCGATCGCGAATGTATTGCCCTTCCTCCGACATCAGAAATTGCAGCCCCAAACCAGCTGTGGGCAGAATATCAAACCCGTCATCATTGCGAGCAATCTGCAGCAGATTTTCCAATCGCTGCCACTGAAACTTACCGTCTTTAAATAAGACCTCCAGCAGCCGCCGTCGCAGAGAGGGCGTTTCGCCTTTCAGCAACCGTCGCGCCACGTAGGGATAAGCGATATCGACGATTTTGAAATCAGGGTTGAGGCTCAGCGCTAAGCCCTCCTGCGTTACCAAGGAGCGAATAATTAAGGCAAACTTGGCCGGTACCCGAAACGGATACTCGTACATCAATTCCGAAAAGCGATCTGTGATGGTCTTAAAGTTAAAGTCACGGACTTTGGCCCCCAGCGCATCCCCTAAAACCGACTCTAAAGCCGGGATGATCGGCTCAATGTCAATGTCAGGCGTCAAAAAGCCCAGTTTGACAAAATCAGCTGCCAGATTTGCATAGTCCTGATTAATCAGGTGAACAACGGCATCTACCAGGGTTTCTTTCGTTTCCTGGCTAAGCTGATCCATCATGCCAAAGTCGATGTAGGCCATGCGCCCATCGGTCATGGCAAACAAGTTGCCAGGGTGAGGATCCGCGTGGAAAAAGCCGTATTCCAAGAGCTGCTGCAAACCAGAGGTGACGCCAATCTCAACCAGCGCATCGGTTTCCAGAGAGGCTGCCTGAATGCTTCCCACGTCAGTCAGCTTAAAGCCTTCAATCCATTCCAGGGTCAGCACTTTACCGCTGCTGTAGCGCCAGTAAATGGACGGCACTTTCACTTTGGGATCGTTTTGGAAATTGACGGCGAATAGCTCAGCATTGCGCCCCTCGTTGAGGTAGTCAATTTCTTCAAAGAGCTTGGTGCCAAACTCATCCACAATTAGGGTGAGATCGTGGCCCAAATTCAGCGGCAGCAGCGGCCCCAAAAGTCGGGCGGCTGACCGCATGATGTAGAGATCGCAAGTAATCAGGGGCAGTAAATTGGGCCGCTGAATCTTTACGGCTACCTCATCGCCGCTGTACAGCCGCGCCCGATAGACCTGTCCCAAACTAGCCGCTGCTACTGGTTCAGGCGAAATCCGGCTATAAATTTCTTCCGGTGCATAACCCAGCTCCTTTTCCAAAATGGCCATGGCCAGTGAAGAGGAAAACGGGGGAAGCTGGTCTTGCAGCTTGGTAAGTTCTTCCAAAAAGTCTTTACGCACGAGGTCAGGGCGAGTTGAAAGCGCCTGCCCAACCTTGATAAAGGTCGGCCCCAGTCGAGTAAGCAGTTGGCGGAGCTGAATGGCGCGCTTCTCAAGGTTGCGCTCTTCGCGATTCAACCAGCGATCGCTCTGCATGCCCAATACAAACGTGCCCAGCCACCAAACCACCTGTAAAGCTCGCCAGAGTACCTGCCAGGGGCGGCGGCGATAAAATTTTGCAATTATAGCAGCATCATAAATTCGTCCTGGAAATAGCGGTGCCTGCATTGCAAAATCCCCTAACATGCTGCGACAAGAGCACTAAACCCGTTCTCGTCCTGTAATATCGGAGCCACCCAGGTCTGCCTGTTGAACGTTAGACAAACCGATCCAACTGCTGACATCGTTTATATGACTCCCAAACATAGGAGGTCGTATTTCAATGCTCTTAATAATAGTATAGAAAAATACAGCTAATATCGTACCTTGATTGATAGTTATTAAGCAAAAATACTTAAGCCCTAGCATTAACTTAAGTCAATATTAGATATATTTTTCATTAAAAAGTAATGCCGTCCACGGCGATTCGGGAGGCCAAATTGGCGTCATCTTCCCGGCGAGATAAACCAGCTTTAGTTGCTGAAAGCCCCTGAGTAATGAATATTTAGGATTGATGCTGTGGCCGACGAGTCAGTCCTAAAGCCGCGGCCGCTCTGGCATCATGACAGTCATCTCTATCTATTTACCGGTGCTGGTCTGATGATTGAACTGGGTCTTTTGCAAATTGCTTTGGCTTTGATATTGATGGTGGCGGCGATCGCTCTGGTGCGCTGGCAGCAGCTTGGGCTAGAGCTAACTCTATTGAACGCGACGGCCCGCACGATTGGGCAACTCCTAGCGGTGGGCTACATACTGTCAGCAGTGTTTGCTTGGGACAACCCGCTGAGCGTTATTGCGATGCTGATGGTGATGCTGGCGATCGCCACAGTCGTCGCCCGCAACCGGATTGATAAGCGGCTTTCACGGCTGCTGCCGATTTTGGCGGGCTCATTGCTGACCACCCTGTTTTTGACGATGATTTACACAAACAGTGTGATTATCCGGCCTGAGACGTGGTACGAACCGCGCTACCTGATTCCGCTCTCGGGAATTGTGTTGGGCAATGCGATGACGGCAGCGACCATTGCGGGCGATCGTCTCGTTAGCGCGATTAAACGCAATCCCGTGGAAATCGAGACGTATCTGAGTTTGGGGGCTAGTTCCAGACAAGCGATCGCTCCCTATCGTCGCGAAGCCATCAAAGCCGGACTGATTCCGACGATCAACGGCATGATGGTCGTCGGAATCGTCAAGCTTCCTGGCATCATCACCGGTCAACTGCTCAGTGGGGCCGACCCGCTAAATGCGGCTTTTTACCAAATGCTGATTATGTTCATGCTGGCGTTTGGTGATTTGCTGGCGTCAATTTTGGTCACAGCTGGCATTCGGCGATTGTTTTTTAATTCGACTGAGCAATTGGTGCTGCCCTGAGGCGGCAGGCGAAGTGAATAGAACGCCATACATCGCGTTCATCACAGGGCGAATTCAGCAGGGCACAATACCTGACGCTTGTACCAATGCTCAGGACTCAGAAATGCTGAAAGCAGTTGTCCCAAGTCAGCGTCAGGTCGGGCTGAGGGCTAGCGTTATGGATCAGCAGCACTTGCGGGTCAGTCTCGATCGTGCCGATGATGCTAGCCCCTGGACCTAAAGCGGCCAGTAGCTTCTGCGCTGGGTTAGCGGACAAGCAGAGCACGAGTTCAAAATCTTCACCGCCATAGAGGCACCAGTCCAGAGCGGTTTGCTCCCCCAGCCAAGCAGTCAGTGGCGGCAAAATGGGGAGTTGCGATCGCCTCAGTCTTGCCCCGACGCCGCTGGACTGACACAGCCACAGCACCGCATTAGCCAGCCCGTCACTGCTATCCATCCCGGCAATCGCTGACAGCTCATCATCCCCCCATCCGGCAAGCTGTTGAATGATGTCTAACCGAGGCACCGGATGCTGGTGGGCCTGAATCAACGCTTCGCAGTCCGCCGCCGGCAAATCTTGCTGCTGTTCAGGATGCCAAAGCAGCTCTAGTCCGGCGCGGGAAAGCCCATGCCACCCCGTTGCCAGAATCACTTGACCGGGTCGAGCGCGATCGCGGCGAATGACCCGCCGAGGAGCGACCTCCCCCAAAGCCGTAATCGAGAGCATCTTTTGGGGCGATCGCACTACATCGCCACCGATAATTTGGCCGCCGTGGGCATTTAGACAATCGGCCATCCCTCGGTAGACGCCCTCAATCCACGCGACTGGCGTGTCACCGGGCAGCGCTAGCCCCACGGTCACCCCCACAGGCAGGGCCCCCATCGCTGCCAGATCGGACAAATTGGCCGCAATCGCTCGCCAGCCGACTGCTTTGGGTGGGGTCGTA
>JBCCNE010000158.1:0-9380 GCA_039026015.1 Cyanobacteria bacterium P01_C01_bin.70
CGTGACGCAACTGGTGGCCGACACGCTGCTGTGTGGGGCTGAGACAGCCACGCCGCTGGCGCAGTTGGTCTATGGCAAAACCAAAGGCAATCCGTTTTTCACCACCCAGTTTCTACAGGGGCTACATGGCGATCGCTGGATCACGTTTGACCCTGATCGAGGTTATTGGCAGTGTGACTTGGCGCAGGTGCAGCAGTTGGCACTCACCGACGATGTCGTGCAGTTTATGGTGGGGCAGTTGCGCAAGCTGCCGACCGCCACGCAAGAAGTGTTGAAACTGGCGGCCTGTGTGGGCAACCGGTTTGATCTGGAAACGCTGGCGATGATTTGTGAGGGCGATCAGGCCAGCGTGTCAGAAAACCTGTGGCGATCGCTGCAGGCCGGTCTCGTGATTCCTGCAAGCGAAACCTATAAGTTTTTTCAGGGCGCATCCGTGCAGCCACAAAATTCGGCGATCGCGGTTAAGGTTGGCTATCGATTTTTGCACGATCGCATCCAGCAGGCTGCCTATACCCTAATGCCTGATCGCGACAAAGCCACAGCTCACCTAAAGCTGGCTGAAGCCCTTGAGCAAATCCACAGCACTACGGCTGCGAACAGCGCTATTTTTGACATTGTTAATCACTACAATCAGGCGGACCTCAGCGGACTAGATGCCCAAAAGTCCCGACATATTGTGGCGCTAAACCTTAAAGCCGGTAAGCAGGCCATGACCGCCACCGCCTTTGAATCTGCAAACGCCTACTTTGAGCAGGCCCTAAGGCTGATGTTAAACCTGCATGAGCACCCCTGGCAGGCAGACTATGGGCTGATGTTTGAGCTTTACGTTGATTTAATTAGGGTGAAAATTGCCTGTCTGCTGTGGGAGGAGTCTCGACGGGCCAGCCAGCTGCTCTATCAAAAAAGCTGCAGTCCCATCGACAAATCGGTTAGCCTGCAGCTGCTAATCGAACAAAGCACCCAGATGGGGGAATTTGTCCAGGCCATCGACTACGGTCGCGAAGCCCTAACCCTCTTAGAAGAGCACATTCCCGAGCATAATCTGGACCAGGCTTTGGAGGACGCCATTGCCGAAATCCGGCGGCAACCGCAGGCGATCGCGCAGCTTCAGCAAGACCAGCTTCAAAGCTTAACGGACAGGCGACTCCGGCAGGTGCTCTCAATTTTGAGCAGCCTGGATGCAGCCGCGTACTTAACGTCGGCCGACTTCTGGCAGGTGATCAATGCCCTCAGCGTTAAAATTACCCTACTTCATGGCATCACGGCGGAAGGCGTCGCAGGGTTAGCCCGCTTTGGCCAAATTCTATGCGGCCGCCTGGACGGCAGCTACGCAGAGGGCACAGTCTTTGGCCAAAGCGCCATGGCGCTAAGCGATCGCTATCCAGAGCAAAAGGGTATAGTGTGCTTTGACATGGGTCTATCGATTAACCACTGGCTGCAGCCGCTGTCTAAAAATATCGACTACTTTCAGCTTGGATTTCAGGCGGCCATGGACAGCGGCGTTACGCTGTACGCCGACTATAACCTGATGTTTCAGCCCTACTATCGTCACTATATAGGGCAGCCCATTGCCGATAATCTGCGGCTGACCGAGCAGTATATTGCCTTTGTTGAGAAATCAAAAAACGCGCTGGCTAACGTGCTGCTGCAGGGAATGTTTCCCCACCTGCAGCGATTAGCCCTAGCCATTCCTGCCGATGAGTGGCAACAGCGCTCAACCGCGTTTATTGAGCAGGCCGAAGCCCAGCAAAACGGTTTGGCCATCGCCATACACACCATTAGCGCTGGCCAAATTTATTATCTCTTCGGGGACTGGGATGCCGCAGAAGCAGCCCTAGCGGCGGCGGCGGGGCGCCGCTCTGCCCTGTTGGGCTATTTTTCGCTGATTGAATATGCGCTTTATTACGCCTTAACTCGCCTGCAAAAGGCCCGGCTGAAAGAGGACCCGTTAGAACAGGGGCAAATGAACAAAGACTGTGGGGTTCAGGACTGCGCTGAATTTCAGGGCGTAGTTGAAGATTTAAGGCGCTGGGCCAAGCTCAACCCCGGCAACTGCGGCCACAAATACGATCTAGTCTGCGCGGAGCGGAGCCGCCGGCGCCAGGACTGGGCTGAGGCGATGACTCTCTACGATCGCGCCATTGCCGGAGCGAAGCAAGGCGGCCACCGGCAGGAAGAAGCCCTGGCCAGCGAGCTGACGGCCAAGTTTTACCTGGATTGGGGCAAGGAAAAGGTGGCAGCCGTCTATATGCAGGACGCCTACTACGGCTACTCTCACTGGGGCGCCATGGCGAAAGTCACCGACCTAGAGGCTCGCTACCCGGAGCTGCTGCACCCTATCCTGCAGCCGCCCGCTGCCCCCGTAGATGTGCTGGCCACCCTGACCAGCTTTGCGCAGTCGGTGGGCGCTGCTCCCAGCGGCACCTATCAAAGTGCCTGCGGCGCTGACCTTAACCAAGGCTTTGATTTTGCCAGCATTCTCAGGGCGTCTCAGGTCCTTTCCAGTACTATTCAGCTGGATGAATTGTTATATCAGCTCACCCAGATTATTCTGCAAAGCTCAGGGGGCGATCACTGCGCCTTGATTCTGCCCGACGAGCAGGGCGAATGGCAGGTGCGGGCGATCGCCACTTCTGACGACGTGCAGCTCTACAGCGAGCCGTTAGCCGACAATTCGCAGCTTCCTACCAAGCTAATTCAATACGTCAAAAACACGCGAGAAGTCGTAGTTATTGATGATTTAGAAACTGATTTACCTGTTGTCGATGACTACCTGACCCAGCAACAGCCTAAGAGCGTGCTGTGTTTGCCCATCCTCAATCAAGACCACTTAATTGGTCTGCTATACCTCAAAAACAGTCTTACTCGTGGGGCGTTCACGCGCGATCGCATTTTAGTGCTCAATTTCCTCTGCACCCAAGCCGCCATTTCCCTTGAAAATGCGCGACTTTATCAGCAAGAAAGAGACCGATCTGATCGGTTATCTCAAATTCAACAACGGCAGCAGCTTTTGATTCAACAAACCTCGATTGCGGTCATTGAGTGGAGTGCTGATTTTGAGACTCAAGCTTGGAACCCTGCGGCAGAAAAGATCTTTGGCTATCAAGCAGAAGAAATCATAGGTCGCCATCTTGGCTGCGTTGTCCCTGAAGAATATCAGGCTTATGTTGATGATGTTGCCGCCCAAATCCTAAATCAGGAAGGTGGCCTGCACGCTATCAATGAGAACATCACTAAAGACGGTCGCAGAATCATCTGTGAGTGGTTTAATGCGCCAATATTTGATTCAGAGGGCAGAGTTTGCGGAGGCATTTCCATGACGTTGGATATTAGCGATCGCAAAGCTGCCGAGCAGAAGCTATCCGAGTCTGAAACCTTTTTAAAAACCCTATTAGATACATTTCCTCTTTCAATCTTCTGGAAAGATCGTGAATCCCGCCATGTTGGTGCAAATCGAAAATTTCTTCAGGATGCTGGCTTTAAAAATGCTGAGGAAATAGTCGGTCTGAGCGATTTTGATATGCCATGGACGGAAGCCGAAGCCCTGGCTTTTCGAGCGGCTGATCAGGAGGTGATGAGGTCAGATAAACCCAAGCTAGGCATCATCAAAATTCAAACCCATGCGGATGGAACCCAGATATGGCTAGAGATTAATAAGCTGCCGCTCCATGATCCTAATGGCAACGTTATCGGCGTTCTTGGGACCTATCAAGATATTAGCGATCGCAAACGCGCCGAAGCCGCCGTTATCCAAAAGTCCCACGACTTAGAAAAAGCCCTTGCTGAGCTGCAGAATGCTCAGCTGCAGCTGGTGCAGAACGAGAAAATGTCGGCCCTGGGCAGTTTGGTGGCTGGAGTCGCTCACGAAATCAACAATCCGGTCGGCTGCATTCTTGGTAATGTGGGGGCCACGCAGGATTACATTAGTGACCTGTTGGGGCTACTCGACCTTTACGCTGAGCAGTTTCCGGAACCAGGGCCAGATATTGCGGATGAGTTGGACGCGGTTGAGCTTGACTATGTGCGCGAAGACCTACCCGAGCTCATTCGGGCGATGAAAGACAGCGGCGATCGCATCACCGAGATTAGCAAAAGCCTGCGCACCTTCTCGCGCGGAGATACCGATACCAAGCAAGCCTTTAACCTGCATGAGGGCATCGACAGCACCGTATTGATTTTGCGCCATCGCCTCAAAGCCAATGACCAGCGCCCAGAAATCTCAGTGGTCAGGGATTACGGAAACATTCCTAAAATCGACTGTTTTCCGGGTCAGCTTAATCAGGTGTTTATGAATATTCTGGCGAATGCGATTGACGCCTTGGATGAGGTGAGTCAGCACCGTAGTTTCGAAGAGATGAAAGCGCACCCGCACTGCATCACGATTCGTACAGCGGTAGACAATCATCAGGTGACGGTAGCGATCGCTGACAACGGCCCCGGCATTCCAGAAGAGATTAGGGCCAAGATTTTTGACCATTTATTCACCACTAAGGGCGTGGGCCAAGGCACCGGACTAGGGTTGGCGATCGCTCATCAAATTGTCTCGAGACCCATAACGGCACCTTGGAGGTGCAGTCGGAATTGGGCCAAGGCACCGAATTCTGCATGCGGCTGCCAATCCGTTAGGCTAGCGGGTAGCAAAATCTGACAGAGATTCGTAACTTTAAGTTGACCGTCCCAAATCCAGCAGTCTGGTGGCCACGGACTCGTCTACAGGCATCACCGATAGTCGATTGCCTCGCTTGACGACCAGCAATTCCTCCGGCGAGAACGACTCTTTCAGCTTATCCAGGGTGATTTGCTCAGCAAAGGTTTCAACATAGCCAATTTTGACTGTGCGCCAGCGAGGTTCCTGCGGGTCAGATTTGGGGTCGTAATATTTGCTGGATTCGTCAAACTGCGTCGGATCAACGATGTCTGCTTCGATGATTTTCATCAGACCGACAATCCCTGGTGGCTTGGTGTTGGAATGGTAGAAAAACGCTAAATCACCCACCGCCATCTCGCGCAAAAAATTGCGAGCCTGGTAGTTTCTCACGCCGTCCCAAATCTCTTCGGGGTCGCGCTCTAAATCGGCGATGCTGTACACATCGGGTTCAGATTTCATCAGCCAATATCGCATCGGTCGTTAGGGCCTCTACTAAGCAAATGTGGGCGGGGTTTATAGGCGTTAATACGGCTTGACGTCCTCCCGAGGGTTCGTATGCGAGGTCAATTTTCAGCGGTTCGGGAGGCCAATATTTCAATCGCTCTGCCCATTCGATCGCCACTATCCCCGGCGGGTATTCTATCCCTTCCCAATAGCTTTCGAGAAACAGGCGATCGCTCTCTGCGCCTTCTAACCGATATAAATCCACGTGGTAAAGCGGCAGTCGCCCGCTGTCGTACTCATTAATGAGCGCAAAGGTAGGACTGTCAATCTCATCGGGAATCTTAAGCCCTTGACCGAGTCCTTTCGTCAGCGTCGTCTTGCCCGCCCCTAAATTTCCCGTCAGCAGCAGCACCGTACCCGCCTCAAGCCGCTTGCCCAGCCATCGGCCCAGCGCCAACATCGCGCAATCATCCGGCAGTGTGAGCATATTGGACATGTTGACTGAGAAGGTAAATGGGGGACGGGATGAATGGATTAGGTGGGATAAGTGAGATAGATGAATGATGGAGTTGGGTTCTGGGTGCTTAGTTCTGGGTTCTCGGCTGGCCAAATTCTGAACTCTGAAATCCAAATTCTACTCTTCAACACTTGTGGGTAAGCGCAACGCCGTGATCAGCGCGATAGTGCCGCCGATGAGACCCCAGATGAGCCAGAAGCCTCGATTAGCTCCTTTGCGATGAGCGACTTGCGCTGCGGTGAGGCCAATCGCACAGTGCAAAACCGTCAGAAAGATAACGACGGGTCGGGAAAAATCAATTGCCGCGAGGTTAGACAAATCAGTGAGATAGGATGATGGCATTGGCGTTTTGTGGGCGAGCAGTCGGGTAATGAGAGATCCTCTTTGGCGTATCAAGACACTGCCGTGGATTCCCCTCTTTCAGAATGCCTTACTGACGGTCCTCATTGTGACCGTGTTGGACATTGCGCTGCTGTTTGCGTTGACCGCCCTATTCGAAGTATGGCCAGAAGGAACCAGTGCAATTGCCCAAGGTGGCGTTGTGGGTTTGCTGCTAGCGCTACTGGCAGCGGGGGGTGTCGGAGCACTAGCGGTCATTCTGATGGAGCGTGTTTTTCGCCATATTGTTTTAGACGGGGCAACGCTGTGGGCCCTGGTAGGCTGCCTCGCCATCGTGCTGTATGTCAAAAGCTGGCTGCCAATTCCTGCTCTCTTGGTCGGCATCAGCTACTTTCAGTTTATCGGCATGATGCTAGGACTCTTCTCCCAAGGGCGCTCCTATTGGCGCTGGTAGCGCTTGACTGCGCTTGACTTCTAGCCACTCGTCCACAATAAAAGGGGCGATCGCCATCTCTGCCGGAGTGCTCCCCACGAGCGACAACTGCGCTCTCAGGGGAACAGAGCGGTCAATTTCATTGAGCAAAGGAGCCAAATCAAACTGTCCGATATTGGGTGGCACAGTCTTGGCCTGAGGATCAACAGCCCATGGAAGTCGCCAGCGCTGACCAGTCAGCGACATTAGGGAAAGGGGCTGCTGACGATTGACCTTGACTGCATCGGGGAAGCCGACCAGCCGTAGGTAGTACCCTTGCAGCGTGTTTCCCTGGGTGCGCTTGAAGGCGATCGCCTGCCACGCGCGATCGCTCGAGTCCCGCAGACTCAGACGCGATCGCACCGTCACTTGTTCGGGGCGTTCACGATAAACGTAAACGCTCGCCTGGGCGATCGGCATCCCTGTCAGCCACAGCAGCAGCATTAGGATGATGATGACGCCCCAGCGCTGCCAATGCCACCGCTGAAACCGCAGTTGCCTGACCTTCATTAGATGCAGTTACTTATAGTTGACGCAGATAAATCACGGTCTCCCGATAGCCATCCGGCCGCCCTGTTTCGAGATAGCGATCGGCTGCCAATTGCAGATCGTCTCTAGCGCCGGCCGAGTCGCCTAAGCGCATACGCACCAAGCCACGTTTGTACAGCACATCAGGGTCAACCTCGTCATCTTCCAGGGAAATGACCAGCGAGTAGTCATCAAACGCTCGCTGCGTATCACCAATCTCACTGTAAACTTCAGCCCGAGCAGCATAGGCAGCGGGATCATCAGGCGCGAGGGCGATCGCCTCGTTGTAGTCAGCGAGGGCGGCGGCTGTATTACCATCCGCCAAATGAGCATCGCCCCGTAGCTTGTAGATTGCGGCGCTACTGGGAGCCAAGGAAAGGGCGCTGGTATAGTCCTCAATAGCATCGCTTTCGCGCCCGCGAGAGAGCTGTACATCAGCGCGACCGGCAAAGGCCTCAGCGAGTTCTGGATTTTGTTCCAGCGCTCGGTTGAAGTCGGCAACGGCGGCGGCGGATTGTCCCTGACGGGCTAGCAGCAGCCCTCGATTAAGGTACGCATTCGGGAAAGTCGGCTGCAGAGCGATGGCCTCGTCGAGATCGTCAATCGCTACATTTATCCTGTTCTGCGCCGAATAAATGAAGCTGCGATTGTAGTAGGCGTAGGGCAGCTCATTGTTGATTTCTAGCGCGCGCGACAGGTCGGCCTCGGCGTCTCGCAGGGCGCCTTCGTGATAGTAAGCAGCGCCCCGACCGACGTAGGCAATGACGTTGTCACTTTCGGCTTCGAGCACGTAAGAAAAATCCTCGATAGCCGCAAAATAGTTTTCTTCTTGGTCGTAGGCAAAGCCTCGCAGCAGATAAGCAGGCAGATTGTTGGGGTCTTGTTCAATCGCAGCCGTAAACGCGCTAATGGCCGTTGAACTATCGCCTTCTTGCAGCGCCACTAAGCCCTCATATAGCCGCGCATCCCCCAGAGAAGGATCAAGCGCCAACGCCAACTGAGCATCGCTTAGGGCCTGTTGCGCGTTGCCCAATTCGTAATTAATTTCAGCTCTGAGCAAATAGGCTAGACCCAGTTCGGGGTCAAGAGCGATCGCCTGATTGAGGTTGAGCAGCGCATCGTCTATGTCAAGCAAGGCCTTGTAGGCAGCGCCGCGATAAAGATAAGCCTCCGCAAAGTCAGGATTGAGCTGAATCGCTTCAGTAAAAGACGCGATCGCAGCTTCGTAATCTTCTGCTTCAAACTGGTCTAGTCCGGTATTGTAAAACTCAATCGCTGATGGACCCGTTTCTGCTGGCGTATCAGCTTCAGCAGGCGTCTCTGCCTCCTGAGCCAAAACATACACAGGATAGGATCCCAAGATCGTTACCGTCCCGAGAAGGGCAATGGTCAATCGTGACAATTTCATGCTGCAGTTCCTTAATATGCTCGCCGACCCGTAGCTACGCCATTGGCGCTAATGATACGTCAGGTTTTTCAACATGGCATAGTCAGTAGATGAGTTTTAGAACGTTGAGGCGCTTCCGTCAAAGCAAAAACGCCAACTCATCATTTCAGAGAAGTTGGCGAGGTGAGCATGATTAGCGGGCAGGCAACATCAGCCTCAGCGAGATCTGACGTTAACTTTGACCCGGCGAGGTAAAGATGGGGGCAATGATTTTATGACCCCTTGTGGCGCATCCGGCAGTTAGCCTGACAGCTTTACCGAGGCGTATGTCGCCCGGGGCGATCGCAAATCTTTCAGGCACAGCCAAGCCATGCCCCCCAGACTGACGAGTTTGCTAACTTCGAGCAGCCAGTAGCAGCCGTGCATGCCGGTCATGACCGGGGCCAATGCCGATCGTGCCGTACCCTCTAGGGCAAAGGCCATGGCGCTCATTTCGGGAGCTAGCCAGTAGGTGTCTACCAGCGTTGCGCTGAGCAGCAGCACCGCAAAAATCAAGGCCCAACGGCAGCGACTGCCGCTGTCACTGACTGCAAACTCGGGGGGACGCTGACGCAGCGCCAAGACGCCGGTCAAAATAGCGGCGGCACACAGCAGTTCCAGCCGATTAAACGACCAAAAGAGAGAATAGCCAGCCGCCGCAAAATCCGTTTCACCACCCATGCCCGAGACATACATCACGGGCATGACTAACAAATCAAGCACAAGATTGCTGCTGAACCAGAAGCCGGCGATCGCTAGCACCCAAGGAGTCCAAATCATACGAGACGGAGTTTGTTGAGAGAGCATAATCAAAAATAATTCCAAGCAAACGATAATTGCCCCAATGAAGAGTGTGAGCGTGAGAATGTAATAACCTAACCACTTCGCCACACGACATTCGTTAACGGGGCGTCTATGATTTCCATTTTGCCGGTAAATGACAGTTGCCTTGAGACAGTTGAAATGAACTGTTGTGTTCGCCCAGATTTTGTTGAAGTAGCCTAAA
>JBCCNE010000159.1:0-9167 GCA_039026015.1 Cyanobacteria bacterium P01_C01_bin.70
ACCTTTTATTTATGCAGGGGAAGTTGAACTTGAAAAAGGCTGCCCTGGCCGATGGTGCTCGTTGCTGTAACTTGCCCGTTGTGGGCACGGACGATTTGTTGAGCAATTGAGAGACCCAGTCCAAATCCCCCTGTATGGCGCGATCGCGCCGTGTCAACCCGATAAAAGCGTTCGAAAATACGGGGCAAATCAGCGGCTGGAATGCCTGCACCGTCGTCTTTAATCTGAATCAGAATGGATTGAGCTTGAATGACCAGACGAAGCTGAATCGTACCGTTTTCCTTCGTATATTTGAAAGCATTGTCTAAAAGATTAGTCAGTGCCCGACGCAGAAGCTGGGGGTCAGCTTTAATCATGACGATGCGTAATGGGATGTCGTGAACAAACGTGCGATGCTGCTGATTGGCTTGGGCGGTGCCGTAGTGAACCAAGGGCATCAGCAGCTCCTGCGCGCTAGTGCGCTGGTTTAGAGCTGCACCGGCAATCGGGCCTTCATGGCGGGCCAGAAACAAAAGGTTGTCGATCAGGCCGCTCATGGCCTTGGCTGCAGTCTCAATTTCGCTAACGCAGTCTGTCTGAGAACTAGCCTCAATATTGGGAATCAGGGCCACCTGAGCATTGCTGAGAATAGCGGCTAGAGGATTGCGCAATTCATGGGACGCATCGGCGGTGAACCGCTGCAGGCGATCGTAGGATTGTCGGATGGGTTGCATGGCAATGCCGCCCAAGATCCACCCCGTGAGGCCAATGATGCCAAGCGTGACCGGAACGCTCAGGGTCAAAACGACAAGTGCCCGATTGAGGTCAGTCTGTAAGGGATGGAGAGGGACCGCAGATTGAATATAGCCAACGATGCGATCGTTGTATTTGACTGGGGCGGTGAGCTGACGCAGGGCTGGGGTTGCCGCACGGCCATTGGCTGTGGCATCGTCAAAACGAATCGTCTCGAACCGGGTCGTTGGAGCTATAACTTTTTGCTGGTCAGGCGCGAGTCCAACGAACTGAATTACTCGCCCATCAACGCCATACCAGCGGACATAAACTAATTCGTTCTGGGGGAACGGAGCATTTTCGCCCAGTAGCGTTGTACCCTTTGAGATATTTAAGAGCCAGTCTCCCTGTTTCGGACGATAATAGGCACGGTTCTCAACCTCTTTGACTTTCACATAAAGGTCTTTGTCGAAGGCTCGTAGTTGATCTTCAGCTTCCAGATAGTAGACCACGCCTGTGAACGCAATCAAGATACTGCCCATTGAGAGGGCAAACCAGTAAGCTAAATTGAGACGGCTACGACTGAACATTGTAGTTAAAGTACGGCATCTCTCGACGTAGTTTTGGCCGGAACTTTAAGGCGATAACCCATACCGTATACTGTTTCTAGCCAACTTTTAGCGTCCAGTTCATCAAGTCGCTGCCGTAGTCGCCAAATGAGGGCGGTGACGGCGTTGCTTTCGGGTTCAGTGCCCCAAGTCCACAGGGTTTGTTCGATATTGTCGCGGGTAATCACCTGGCCGGACCGCCGCATTAGATACTCCATCAGGTGAAATTCCCGACTAGAGAGACGAATGCAGGTCTGTTGGCGCTCCAAGGTGAGGGTTGAGATGTGAAGATGGAGGTCACCCAAGCTGAGACGATCGCCATGCCATTGGGGCGATCGTCGACCGAGCGCTCGGACCCGAGCCAGCAGTTCTGGAATGTCTATCGGTTTAACTAAGTAATCATCCGCTCCGGCGTCTAGGCCCAATACTTTGTCGGCGGTTGTATCCTTGGCTGTTAGCATCAAAACCGGCGCTATTTTGCCTAACGTTCGATATTGTTGGCACAAAGCCACGCCGCTGGTTATGGGCAGCATCCAGTCCAGGATAAGCAGATCGTAATCCTTGTGGCTTAGCAGCCA
Source organism: Cyanobacteria bacterium P01_C01_bin.70 (assembly GCA_039026015.1). Taxonomy (GTDB): domain Bacteria; phylum Cyanobacteriota; class Cyanobacteriia; order Phormidesmidales; family Phormidesmidaceae; genus Halomicronema. The sequence continues at coordinate 1,898 of JBCCNE010000159.1, forward strand.
TTGGGCGGCTTGAGCATCCTCAACGCCGTCCACCAAATGACCGGATTCGGTGAGGGCAATACGCAGGGGACGGAGCTGGGCCGGATCGTCTTCAACCAGCAGGATAATCATAAGCGATACCCTATACGTGCGATTTGTGCGAATAAACTGCAGGCAAACAGAGCTTACAGCCCTTTAGTTTGAGCGGTGAATATAACAGAAAGATGATATTGACGATTATCGAGTACGCTCGACGAAGTGAGCATTACCGTCATCAGCGTGCGAAAACTACGTCGTCTTTGGCTACTGAATGGAAGTGGGCTGCGGTTCTGGCTATCGCTGCTGGTGCTGGGATTGGCTTTTTGGAGCATTGGCCAGCTGATGACGCTACGAATTTTAGGCCGCACGTATCAAGCGCACTACTACTTCAGCGCCGATGTCCAGCCCGAAGCCATTCCCCAACCTGCGATTGCCGCCATCCAGGTCGAAATTTACAACGAATCCAGCACCGCTGAAGCCAAGATTGTTGCCAGTGATCCGAGCCTGCAGGACCGTAAGCTACAGTTAGCCCTCACGGTGCCTGAAGACATTGAGCAGGCAATCGCTCAAGAGCTTGACATCCCACTGCAAGAGGTCAGACGCCTGGTTCACTACAAAGTTCATAATCATCACTCAAGCTTATTCCAGTAACTTAACGGGTGCCGATAGTCCCCGCTAAACGACTATTTCTTGCTAACGACATTCAGAGCGTACAGTTACCAGACTGCTTCTGAAAGCTGAATGTATTTTTACCGTGGCTGAATTTTCACCGCTTTACGGCAAATCGCCGTTGAGTTCAGCCACGTTCAGGTTCCGAAAGCCTTACTTAGCGATGCTTTCACTTCTGCCTTCTGCCGTTTGCTACATCAGCTGAAACTTCAGCATCAGTCATCCTCGTGCCAAGGCGACTTGCCTGGCGAATGCTTCTTTCAGTACATAACCAGCACCTCGAATGGTATGAATTAAGCGGCTTTCGCAATTGGCTTCTAACTTCAGTCGCAGATAGCGGATGTAGACCTGAAGCACATTAGAATCGCCGACAAAGTCATAGCCCCAGACCTCTTTTAAGATGCGATCGCGGGACAATACGTGACGTGGATGCGAAATTAGATAAACTAACAAATCGAACTCTTTGGGCGTTAATTCGATTAGTCGATTGCCGCGATAAACTTCCCAAGTTTGCAGATTGATTCTTAAGTCTTGAAAATTGAGCATGTCCGGCTCATCATGACCATAGCGCTTGAGATGAAGCTGAATTCGAGCGACTAACTCTTCAATACTGGCAGGCCACTGCATATAATCGTCCGCGCCAGATTCGAGGGCGATCGCACAATGGTTAAGGTCGCTTCTATCAAGCAAAATAACGGGTATTTTCTGCTGCGTCGACCGTAATCTTCGACAAATTTCTAATCCCGACGGCATTGCTAGGCCAAAGTCTAAAATAGCCAAATCAGGCTGTTTTTCACGAATTGATAAAAGAGCCGATTTGCCATCTTCTTCGATTTTTACTTTATAGCCTTCGCACTGTAATTCAGTTTTTGTTAGGGTGATTAGAACGGGATTATTAGAGGCTAATAGAATTTGAATTGACATGGACTTGAAATGGATTTGTCTTAACTGTTGCTGGCGTTGGATTCAGTTGCCTCGATTCAGCCGATCAAGGAAATCTAAAGCTAGATATTGGGGGGCAGACGTTGAAATGCCCCCCAACAAGCAGACCTTTTTTCAGTCATCCAGAATCGTTTCCTGACCTAGTCAGCCGAATAGAGTATTAGAACTCTGAAGGGGCTAGCGAAGGGGGGATGAGTACAGAGTCGATGACGTGAATAACCCCATTGCTTGCGGCCACATCGGTCTGAACGACCGTGGCCTCATTTACGGTCACACCACTCGGGTCAGCAATCACATTCAGATCTTCGCCGGCAACACTGGCAACCGTTCCAGTCGCGACGTCACTAGCGGGAATCTCACCAGAAACGACGTGATAGGTCAAAACCTGTGCCAGCACTTCTTGGTTTTCAGGCAAAAGCAGCGTCTCTACGGTGCCTTCAGGCAAAGCGGCAAAAGCTTCGTCAGTCGGTGCAAAAACAGTGTACGGCCCTTCCTCACTGAGCGTTTCTGCTAAGCCAGCGGCTTGTACAGCCGCTACCAAAGTATTAAATGAGCCATTGGCTGCGGCCACGTCGACAATGGTTTCGCCTTCAGCCGGTGCCGGTTCAGACGTCACCGAGGCTTCGGTGTCAGCAGGGACTTCAGTATCAGCAGGAGCTTCGGTATCGGCAGGGGCTTCAGACGTAGTGTCAGCAGCTGGCTGTCCACAAGCTGCAGCGATAGGCACAATGATGACCGCTGCCGCCAGGATGGCTCGTTGTTGGAAAGATGTAGGCAAAATCGAAAATTTCATGTTTTCCTCTTGTTTTGAATAAAACAATTGACTGCAAAAGACCTGTAGATCTCGTCGCGATTGCATCAGCTATCGGTATGCCCTTGGGTTGCTTTAAGGTGATTCACGGTGCCAGCCGTACCTGCGAGTACGGGTTGAGGCGACAGGTCGGCGGGGGCGCTCAGGTCAGCTTGGGGGGAACGTGGCGGTCGGCGAGTGAGATCGCTCAGCAGGCGCATGACGGCAGGCACCACCGTCGGCGTCAGGATGGTTGAAAGCGCTAGGCCACCCGTCAGCGCAATTCCCAGACCTTGGTAAAGCTCGGCTCCTTTGCCAGGAAACACAGCCAGCGGCAACATGCCCAGCACACTGGTGCCAGCCGACATAAAGATCGGCCGCAGGCGATCGCCCACCGCATGATAAAGGGCGTCATCGAGCCGGGGATATCTGTCCTGCTGCAGTTGCAGGGCGCGATCAACCAGCAGAATCGCATTGTTGACTACGACCCCGGTAAGAATGACAAATCCTAGTCCGGTGATCATGTCAAGGGGCACTACAACGCCGGGAATTTGGTTGGCCAGCACAAGGCTTAAAACCGCCCCTGTCATCCCCATTGGGACGGTCACCATAATCACCAGAGGATAGACCAGCGATCGATACAGCGCGACCAGTAGCAGGTAGGTGATAACCAACGAGAGCAAAAACGCCTGCCCTAGCTGCAACAGGGTTTCGGTCAGCACGTCGGCAGACCCGGCTAGCTCAGTTCGATAGCCTGCAGGCAAAGACGCTCGCAACGGTTCGAGAATTTCCTGCTCGGCCTGCTGCAACAGCTCCCCCAAAGGCGCTGCCCGCGCTACGCTAACCGTCAGCGTTACAGACCGCTCCAAATCGACGTGATTAATGACATCCGGTCCCGTCGTTTCTACCACATCGGCCACATCATCCAACTGCAGTTGAAATCCACTTTCGCTAAAAATCGCGAGCTGTCGGAGCTGTTCAGGGGAATCGACAAACGTATCCTGCAGCTCGACCGTTACATCCAGTTCGCGCCGCCCATCGACAAACTCGGAGGCCCGGATGCCGCCCAGTGCGGCCTCTACCAGCGTGCCTAGCTCCAGTTCTGACAATCCCGCCTCAGCTAACCGTTCCCGATTAGGGATGACCTGCAGTTCCGGCGCGCCCGTCACAAAGTCCGAGCGGACATTCTCTACCCCAGCGAGCGATCGCAACTGACCACTGACCGCTTGCTGCAGTTCGTCAAGCTGCGCCAAATCATCCCCAATAATCTGTACCTCAAACTCCTTACCCGGATCGCGAAAGATGGTTGCCCGTCGCGGGACGAGAAAACGGTAGCCGGGATAGTTGCTGCCCGCCGCCCGCATCTGATCCACGATATTGTTTAGGTTCCTGCTTGTGGACTGCGCCGGGTCGAGAAAGGCTCCCACAAATCTCAGTCCAGGACGATGCACATAAATTGTGCGCATTACCCCCGGCAGCTCACTCGCGAACTGACGCGGACCTTCTGACATCGCGACCGCCTCAGGAATGCTAGTGCCGGGAAAAGGGGCTGCCAGCCACAGCACTAAGTTGCGGTTTCCCTCCGGCAAATAATCGGCTGCCGGTAACAATCGTGTCGTGACGATTAGCAAACCAACTGGAATCGCCAAGACTACTAAACGCCGTCCCCGGCGACCTGGCCCTAGTGACCAACCGACGGTGGCTAAAAGCCCTCGTTCCAAGCGCCCCTGCCAGAACCGAAACCCCGCCGACGTCCTCGCTACTATCCGTTCAAACCAGTGGCCCCGCTGATAAGCCTGATTTAGCAGCATTTGCTGAGCTTCGACCTGATTGAGAAATAGGCCCGACAGCATGGGCACCAGCGTCAGCGCGGCAAACAGTGAAAACAGGACGGACGCCGACAACGCTATCCCAATGTCCAAGAAAAGCTGACCCGCTTCTCCGGTGACCAGCACAATGGGCGCAAATACCGCAATCGTCGTTAGGGTTGAAGCTAGCATGGCCCCGCCGACTTCCTGAGTGCCGTCGATGGCGGCTCGGACTGGCGACTTCTGCTGCTGCATGTGGGTAAACACGCTCTCCAGCACCACAATGGCGTTATCGACCACCATGCCCACGGCAAAAGCCAGACCGGCCAAGCTGATGACGTTAAGCGATCGCCCCAAAGCCGCAAACACCATAAATACGGCGATTAAGGTGGTGGGAATGGTAATGGCAATCACCCCAACGGTACGCAGCGACCCCAGAAATAGCACCAACACCAGCGATGCCAGGATAGCGCCGATGATTAAGTTGCTTTGAACAAAGGCGATGGACTCATTGATGTAGTCATTTTCGTCATAGTTGATTTCAAAGGTGACTCCCGCCCCCTCTCGATCAAAGCGGGCTTCCAGTTCAACCAGAGCATTGCGGATGCCCTGCGAAATTTCTGGGACATTGCCCCCCACCTGACGGACAATGCCAACGGCCACAGCGGGTTCGCCATCGAGAGTCAGCGCCCGGTCTTGAATCCGACGGCCAAGCTGCGCCTGAGCGACTTCTCCTAAATAGACGGTGCCAGAGGCATCCCGACGCAAAACAAGGGTTTCCAATTGCTCAACATCGTCCGAACGACTGACTGTGCGAACGCGATATTCCCGTCGTCCTACCACCAGGGGGCCACTGCGAATATCGCGGTTGTTTTCCCGTAAAGCGTCTACCACGTCCTCAATCGTGAGATTGCGATCGGCCAAAGCACGGGGATTAACGACAACTTCAACTTCGCGTTCGCGTCCGCCCGAAACCAAAAATTGCCCGACCCCTTCTACTTGACGAAACCGGGGTACTACAACGTCATCTACTAAATCGCGGTAACGATAATCATCCGCCGTAAAGCCCTGCTTGGGCGTCAGGCTGACCCACATCATCGGACTGCTGCTGCTGCTCACTACCTCAACGTCTGACTCATCGGCCTCTTGAGGCAATGAACCGACTTGCTGGAGCTTACTCAGCACATCCACAAACCGCTCATCAACATCGGCATCCCAATCAAACTCCAGGTTGATCGTGCTGAGCCCCAAGCGGTTGATACTCGTAATTTCTTGCACCCCTTCCACTTCTTCCATCCGTTCTTCAATCGGACGGGTGACCAAGTCTTCGACCTCCGTCGGACTGGCACCAGGATAGGGAGTTGTAATGGTGATTTCTGGGCGATCGCCCCCCGGCTGTAGCTCCGAAGGCAAGCTGAACAGCGCGATCGCCCCAAATAAAGCAATCAGGCAAAACAGCACAGCGGTGCCATGCCGCCAGCGGACAGCAGTCTTGATTGGATTCATGATGAGATATCTACCTGGCTGAAATGTCTACTTAGCTGAGAGATTTTGGTGGGGTTCGTTCTTCACTCTTCGCTCTTCGCTCTTCGCTTTTCGTTCCTGATGCTCTGTTGGGTTCGCCGGCAAGATGTCCGCCCTACCTCCCCATCTCCCCATCTCCCTATCTCTTACCCACCCTCACAACCTCCTACTCATCCACCAAATTCACCGCAGCATCGTCCTGCAGTCCTTCGGAGCCGCGAACGACAATGGACTGTCCGTCCTGCAACTGACTTGAGGAAATCGCAACGGTTTCGCCCATATCGGCCACTAGCTCGACCGCGATCGCTTGGGCTTGCTCGTTAGTTACGGCAAAAACGACCCACCCCTCCGGTCGCTGCACTAAGGCATCGCGGGAAATGATGAAACCGGGGGTATCGCCTGTTAGCTCTAGCGTGCCTTGGACAGACATGCCGGATATTAACCCAGCCGGTGGGTTCTCTAGCTGAACCCGGACCTGTCTCCGACGCGAAGCTTCGTTAGCGGTAGGCAGCGTGCCCGCAATCGTGGCTTCTCCTTGCCAATCAGGGAGTGCTCTTGCCGTCAGCGTAACCGGCATGCCGGGGGTGATTTGGCCAGTGAGTTCTTCGGGCACCTCTAAGAAAATGTCTAGTTCTGAACGATTCACCATCGACAAAATCGGGTCGCCCGCTTCGAGATAGTCGCCAATATTGCCCGTTCGCGACTCCACAACCCCGTCCGTCGTTGCCTGAATGCGCGTCCGGTCAAGGCCTAACTGCGTCTGATTAACGGCGGCTTCCTGAGCGGCGACGATCGCTGCTTGGGCCGCAATTTCTTCAGCGGTGGGTCCGGCAGTCGCCTCGGCCAAAGTAGCGGCGGCTTCTAGTCTGATGGCTTGGGCAGCGTTGACGGCAGAGCTGGCTTCAATCAGCGATCGCTCAGCCAGCGCGCCTGCCGCCACCAGCTCCTGCGTGCGCTGCAGATTGTCAGCCGCCGCTTGCTCCCGCACCTGAGCCGACTGCAGAGCAGCCCGTCGCTGCTCAATAATTTCCGGGCGCGTACCCACTTCCAACTCGGCTAAGCTGCTGCGCTCCGAAGCCAGATTCGCCTGAGCTTCTGAAAGCGCCAACTGCTGGTCAGAGTCTTCCAGCACTGCCACCGTCATCCCCGCCGTGACCGCATCCCCAGGCTCCACCAAAACCTGTTGAATGACGCCCGATGTTTGTGAACTCAACGTCGCACTAGTGCGAGCCTCAACCTGACCAATCAGTTCAACCGAACGAACGCCCTCTCCAGCGGTTAATCTAGCCACCTCTACAGGACGCGGTGGCGACGCTTGAGCTTGGGGTTCTGATGCAGTGACACCAACCGCTGAGCGGCTGATGTAGCCAACGAATCCCCCACCCGCTATGATTCCTAACATTAGCCAGAACAACCAGGAATACCGTGGCTGATGACGCAGCTCACGAACTGCAGGGCGCTCTAAAGTAGCTGAATCTGAATCGGCAGAACTCATTGGATACCTCTGGAAACACTGCGT